>CAVOEZ010000049.1:0-12027 GCA_963694355.1 Latescibacteria bacterium UBA2968
AGAAAATACGCCTCGAATCTGAAGATTGCAGCCAGGGTCAGAACCAGATACGTAGCCACCGTGCATCCAATAAGAGCCCATATCCTCCTGTCGACCACGGATCGCCAGACCATCTGCGGGCGTGCGCGATTACCGGAGCAGCCAGCAGAAGCACCGCGTTCAGCTTGGTCGCAACTGTTATTCCAGCCGCGACACCACACACAAGATACGCACTCAAATCCTTGCGCTTCAGCATGACAATCGATTGATAACAGATCCACACGGAACCCAACGCCAGCGCGCCGTCAACGGTGGCCATATGACTCGCCTGTATCATCATCGGCATCAGGCACAACAAAAAGGCGGCCAGCAGTCCTGTTTCCCTCCCGAAGGACAATCTGCCCGCACAAAATGTCAACCACACCGCGACCAAACCCATCAATGCCGAAATCATCCGACCGGTCAGCCTGGTTGCATCCGAATCGACAGCAGCTTCACCAAATGGCTCGAACCCGAACAGCGCGCCTGCAGTACGCACAACGCCCCAATAGGTATAGATGAACACCGTACCATAACTGGAAAACAGAAACGTCTTCCCGTCGCGTATGATATGGGGATATATCGAATCGTCGAGACTCGCGGCCGCACGCTCGAGCGCGTTGCTGTCTGGATGGAAATTCGCCGCGGCAAAAGAAACCCGCTTGCCGTCCAATCTGAAGTCCCTGAGAGACGCAATCCCCCAATCCAGACCATATCCATAGAGGAGTGCGGCGAGAATCAGAATGCCGACAAGCGGGCCATAATGCTTTACCTTAACATTCACGAGATCATACCAGTGACTTCAGCCTGGAAAGGCATTTGGCATATCCCTTTGAGCCTTCGCCACCCTCGTATTCGATACACCAGACACCGTTGTAATTGGCTCCCACCAGGGCCCTGATCGCCCTGGGGACATCGATCTCACCTTCGCCAAGAACCATCCCGCGGTATTCTCCACGCGAACCTGTACCATCTTTAATATGAACGTGTCGAACATAGGGTGCGACTGTCTCGTAGAACCTGCCCACGGTCTCCAGATCGTGTCCGGCCCATCTGTAATTCATCGTATCCATCGTTGCAGCTACGAAAGGAGAATCCACCTCCTTATAGAGACGCAGCTGGAGATCTGCGTCGTTCGTCACCATCCCGTGATTGTCCACCGCCAGAACGATTTCATCACGCTCGATAAACTCTCGGCATCGCTTGAGACATTTAGCCATCGCTTCCACGTGCCGCTCTTCGGGTACTTCGTCCTTGGCACGCCCCCCTTCGGTCCGGATCACCGAAGATCCCAAGATCTTCGCGAGACCACAGATCCGCTCCATCCTGCGCACCTCTCTCTCGACATCGCCATCATCCAGATAAACGAAATCGTTGCCTGCACTTACCGCACAAACCTGAAGCCCGGCTGCATCGACCTGTTTCTTCAGCGCTTCCACGTGGGCTTCCGGGTTATCGTCACCCTCGGGCCAGACATCTCCCGGCATCAACTCCACCGCATCGAACCCCGTTTCCGCAGCGAACTCGAAGAACGCCTCGAGCGACTCCAGATCGGGTTGGTTGTAGTGAATCAGTCCATAAGCCATTAAAAACCTCCAGTGTTTCGGTGAAAGGCCCTGCTCAGGTTGCCGCAGAACCATATCCAACTCCATACCAGGCGTTTCAGCGTTCCTTGCCGATAGTGCACAGGAACCGCTCCACACCTGGATACTTCTCCCCCAAACTCTCCACGCGAAATCCCAACCGCCGATAAAATCCCACTGCCCCACGATCCGTCTCTGCAGTCAGCGACTCCGGCGAGAATCTGGACTGCACCGCGCTGATCATTTCGCTCCCCACACCTTGTCCTCTGAACGTCTCGAGAACCGCAATGTGTCGAATCTCCAAATCTTCCTCGCCAACACCGATCACACCCACGATCCCAATCAACTCATCGTTCATTTCGATACCAAACAGTCGCGCACGGGGATGGGTATCGTACAGGGCTATCGCCTGATCAACCTTGGTATCGGCCATATCAGGAGGGTAGTCCAATGCCAGGAAAGCCCGCATCACATCGGCTGTATTTGTCCGGTCGCCAATCTCGTAGAACTTCAACAATTCCCTTCGCATATCAGACATCGATCGGTACCGTTTCACGGTTCACGCTGGCTGGACTCGCGATCCTGCGTCTCAGATCTTCTTTTTACTTACGGCCTTCGATCTTTCTGATCAGCATATCCCTTGTATTCAGATGCGGCTCAGACGCCTTCAAAAATGCATCAAGCAAACGCTCTGGTGTAAGTTCTGTCGTATCGATCTCGATCTTTCTTCTGATCCACGTTTCTCTGTATTCCCTCTGAAACGCCTCCAGAATCTCCTGCACGTCCTCCCCTGGAACCACCGGGTAAGCGTGCGGCGCACGCGCCATCCGCTCAGCGATCACCTCGGGCGAGGCCTTCAGGTGAACAAGGATCGTGTCCTCCGGCATCTCCGTTTCCCAGCGCCTCGGAGGTTCACCGATGCGGCCCACCTCAGGATAGTAATATCGCGGACCGTAGACACCCTCCTCGATATGAAAACCGCCCAGCAGAATGTGTTCGTATTTGTTGATCAGCCGAACGTGATAGGCAAGCTGGAACCGTTGAAACCGTTCCTTGATCACCTGAGGAAGCTCATTCATCGTCTGCTGGTCTTCAGCGCTCCTCAACATCTGGCAGTCGGGAATGGAAAAGTGATCATCCAGATGATGATGGATACCGTGATCGTCTCCCCACTGCATCAAACCATCGAAAAGGGTCGTTTTCCCCGTATACTCACATCCAATCGCAATCAGTCGCATCCTCTATCTCCCTCGAAACAATGGTTCCGGCTCGCTCCTCTCCCCACCCCATTTACTTAAGCGTATCCTTGAAAGCTCTGATTCGGTCCCCGTCAGTCGCCTTCCATGCAAACTCCGGCGAACGGAATTCACCCCCCATATATGCCCTCGGATTTCGAAAAGTCATCCTGCTGTCAGCCTGGCTTCTCGCCGAAATATGCACTTCACACGCTCCACTTTCCTGAACAATCTTCAAGACATTCCGCTCGTGGATTCCACCGCCCGGCATAACCGTAATGCGATTCTCTGCCTGTTTCACCAGGTCTCTGATCATGTCGAGCCCTTCAAGAGCAGAATTCTCCAGACCTGATGTCAGGACCCGGTCAACACCCAATGTGACCAAATCCTCGAGTGACTGATGGGGATTCTTCACCATATCGAACGCGCGGTGAAAGGTCACTGAAAGGGGACGAGCCAGACCGATCAATGCACCCGTCCGCTCCAAATCCACACACCCTTCCGGTGTCAACACACCAATCACCACCCCATCGGCACCCCACGCTCCGGCGAGCTCCACATCTCGTTTCATCACCTCGAACTCGACTTCCGAATAACAGAAATCCGATCCTCGGGGCCGAATAATCACGTTCAGCCCAATATCCACCTGGGCACGCGCAGTCTGAATCATACCCGCACTGGGTGTCGTGCCTCCTTCGATCAAATTGTCACAGAGCTCCACCCTTGCCGCGCCCGCCTCCTGCGCTATCACTGCTCCCTGCACCGAATCGATGCAAATCTCAAAGCGCACTTCTTTTGACATATGCGTGTCCACTCCGTATCTGCCTAACCCAAATAACCGAACGTCACGTCATCGACCCAGACCACCTGATCGTCATCACCACCACTGTCGAAAGAAATCGAAACTGTACAATAACCGGGTCGCACATCCACCTTGGCGGTGTATATCTTCCACGTGTCCCCGGGCTCTATCTGAACCTTCGCTGAGGTCCCCTGCTGACCCGACACCTCGACCCGGGCGTGGGTCGCGTTCCCCTTCGCTTTGAAACCAAGCTGGTAGGTACCTCCCTTGAGAAGCCGCATCGGTCGGCTCTTCAGCGAGATCGGATCCTTTGGTCGCAAAAACTTCAGGCAGGCCTCGCCCGTGGCAGCGTCTTCCGTGCACCACCCGGGCCACCCGGGATCATGTGTACGGGGATGCTGTACATTCCACAGCCTGGGTGGATACTCGGGAATACCGGCCTCGAACCCGCCATTGCAGACCAGATTCACCAGTTTCCCTCGCCGGCTCTCCAGGATTCTCCCAGTCAACTCGGGAGACCGGTCTGGCGCATACCTCACAAAAATTTCTGTGCGCTCTCTCAAACTACCAACGACACGATCCCGTCCCTCGACACTCAGATCCGGATCCCACGCATCCTGTATCAGAATATCCGCGCCCTCGGCAACCAGCTCATATTCTCCTGGCTCTCTCGGATCCAGTTCGCCAAAACTGATCATCTCTCCAGTTTCGGAAAGCGCTGTCTCCAGCGCCACAACATCTTGACCATCATTGTCCTCCAACCTGAGCGACACTGACTTGAAAACGCTGGATGGCTCAAATGCTGGATCCACCCACAGGTCACCTTTTCCTTCCCAATTGAGGACGATCGCGTCCCCCGTCCATTCGAAATCGACTGGCTGCATAGATTCCGGATCGGATGGAGATCCCTGGTAAATAGACGCAGGTCTCTCTGCTAGCCAGAACACCATCCGCCTTGGGCCGGTATGCTGCACACTTATCCTGGCGGTGCAGCCCACGCAACCGAGGTCCATCGAAGCGTCACATGGTCCGTCCGCTGAAAAAAGGACCTTCTGGCAGAACGCCAGATGCGTTCCGGCACCCAGCACCCAGCGAGTCGGTTCCCCCTCGTCCACAAGCAAGCTGGCCATTTCACCGTCGAATGCGATCTCTCCGGACCGTATTTGCCCCTTCCCATTCGGGCGGAAAAACACAAATTCAGTTCCCGATTCGCATGCATAAGATACCCCGGCCCCCTCGGGAACGTCAACACGACGGACGTCGCGGATCCGTTCACCCCAATCTTCATGGTATGTGTGCATCACCGTCACCATCTGCTCGTCCGTCTTCGCATCCTCCGTCGTAACCCGGATATTCCAATGCTGCGGAAATGCCTCGGTAAACCTGCACCACGCTCTCGTCTTCATCGGATACGGTCGATCGTTGTTCTGCGAATAGGAAAGGCCGCCCGGAGAAACGTGCCTGACCTTCAAACGCTGGTCGCGTTGTTTCACCGTCATCGACTGATCCTGCCCGAACTCCGCCGCTTCGAAAGCATTCATCACCCAGGTAAAACTGGACGGTTCATCGGCTCCAAGAACATCCAGCATCACGGTGACATCAGGACGAACATGTAACACATATCTCTTGAAACGATTGAGCGCCTCACCATACGCGCTGGAAGCATCTCCCACGAAAAAGCAGTAACTAGGTGAATTGAAAAACCTGCTGATCTCCCCGTGATACGAAATCCCTTTCGGCTGCCCCTCGTCATTGACAAGAATCGAATTGTGGGCCTGTGTCGTCCGGCTCCATTCTACGTGATAGGTGTCACCCGCGTGTGTGTAATATCCGGCGTCACATGCGAGAATCTCGCCTCCTGCATGCAGGACGAATCCATTCTGATCCTGATGGGCGTGGCTGTGTCCGCCCCAGGGACTGCTTCTGAAGAAAATCCGGTTGCTCTTATGATCATACATCCGATCGAACGCGGCCAGTTGGCCCACTTCCGGGAATACTCTGGCACTTGGAGCATCGACCGGCGGCTTCCCGTTCACCCCACTTCCGGACAGATACCACATTGGCAAATGAACAGGATTGCACACACGTGTATCGCTCCACCACTTCACGTATCGGTTATCCGTCATCGAAGCCAGGAATGAGGTGATATACGTATCTGCATCACTGCCCAGATTGGGATCGATCAGGGAGTAACAATCCCCCCAGTGGTTCCACCAGTAATTCATGGACATGCAATACATCCAGAAAATACCCGTGTTCTGCCAGCGGGGCTCTCGGAACAGATCGAGTCCGGTTGCGGACTTCAAAGCCGCCAGACCCTCGAGCATGAACTGAACCTTGTGCCCATACTTCTGGCCCTCTGTATACCCCCCATCATTGTTTCCCCACGCCACCCGGTTCACGTATTGGCGAATGAGATAATCCGCCCACATCGCTCCCTTCTTTGAGTCGGTCGCGAACGCCAGCACTGTCGTCAGCAGCGCGTGCATACATTGCTGACCGTGAGAATTCTGGTAATTCAGGTGGATCTCCATCCTGTCGTGGATCCACTGGTAGGCCGCCTCACAGTGATATTCAAGATGTCCCAGGATATTCGACTTCTCTTCGTCACTCAACACGTGAAAGAGTCTGTCGAAGCCGAGTGCCACGCCTTTGAGACCATATTCATAACAATAGACTACCGTGTCGTGTTGTCCCCTGTCCTCGAGGTGAACATCTACACGAAATGGCACGATAAAAGCGAGCCACCGCCTGGCCGCCTCCGCATAGCGATCATCCTCCGAAATCAGGTAAGCGAACGAAAGCGCGTTCACCTTGCCGGCAGCTGCGTTGAGTTCCCTTACTCCGAACCCCTCGGCCATCTGCGGTCGCTTGTCCACCATGTAGAACACCTGGCCGCGATCATCACCAAGGTCTTTCGGTACAGCAATCAGTCTCAGTTCCGGTATCTCCTCCGCGAGATAACCGTCTACCTGATGTTCCAGGAATTCCCAGGCCTCTTTGGCAGAGCCCTCCTTCTGTGCTCGAAAGGTCTTCAGGGAATCCGGCGTCACAAACACCCTGGGATGATCCGGCATCGTCGACACCAGGTCCTTCGGCACCCCCAGCGGGATCGAATCAGACGTGATCTGAAAGGTCGAAATCGGGCTGGGTGCAGAGGTGGTACCATCCGACTTCACCGCATAATGCCGCCAGAACCATTCCCCCTCGTCGAGCACCTGATCTCCGTTGTGATAGGAACGTTGAATCCCTGTCCACCGGATCACATCCTTTTCAAATGCACCGTCTTCGCTCAGCTCGATCGTGTAGGTCGCTGCCTGTTCATCCACCCGCCAGATCATCGCGGGCGGATTCTTGATCGCCACGGTGCCTTCAGCAGGAGAAAGCGGCGGGTGGCCGTCGGGTTGGGGAGATGCATCTGGCTGGTATTGTGAATCGGTCATTTGAATTCTCGTAAGTTGTGTTGGGGAAAAATCGACGGATCATCCATTCATTATTGGTGGATTCGGAATGGCGGGCGACCCACCGGGTCGCTCCTACGGGTTCGGGAATATGTCCTGGTAAACTGATTTTCCATGATCCAAACCCCACGCTGCTGGATTGTTCGCGATGTACTGTCTGATGGCATTCAATTCATCATCGCTCCGGACGATTCTGTCGTAGTAATTTCGCTGCCAAACGGGCCTACTGGACCAATCCAGCGCTTTGCGTAATCGTCTGGTGACACAAGATTTGTACTGGCCGATGATCGCTCCGAGGGAACCACGCCCTGGACCCTGTGCGGAACCCTTCACTGTTGGGGCGACCCGGTGGGTCGCCCACATCTCAGTAATCACAATTATCCCATGCAAATGGTCCGGCATCAGCACCCATTCATCCAACTTTACATTGTCCCTAACTTTCGCTGTCTTCAACCACTCCTCTTCGCGATACGTCCAGCAGAACTTGAGTGCATTTTTTCGTCAAGTATTCTTCCAAAAAGTTTCCGGTTCTCGTAGGTGCATAGCGTAACGAAGTATGCACCTTCCTTTGTGTAATCATGGTCAACCAGACGGTGAGATCTTCTATCTGGCAGTTCTTTGTTGATCAATTCTGAGTCCTTCTGCGAGTGATGCCTCCCTGATTAATGCCCTCAAAATAACAACCTCCCACCGGACACGGCCTCGACGCTGAAATACCCAGTCTTCTATCCCAAGCAGGAATTACTTCCTCAAACCCAGAAGGACCTGGGGTGCGCCTCGCATGGGTGAACAAATCGACTTTCCCACACCACGGTGAGCGCTCACCCGCTTGGACCGGGTCGAACCGATGCCTGCTTTGAGCACATTCAGAAATCGCTTTTCACCTGAGAACTGGTAGGCGGCAGCCACACCCTTCAGGATGCGCATATCCGCAGTACCCCCAATGGAGGACTCGGGACAGGACGTATAGTGAAATGTCTTCGTCTTCGGCACCCACATCTCGTCTATACAATACCCTGCAGCCCTTACGATGGCATCCGCCACACGTTTCTCGCCTGTAGCCTCATAAAACCTCTTCAAACCCACCATCAGAATTCCCACCATAAATCCGGCGTTCCCCGTATGTCTCGGAGGGTCGCAATGACAGTGGCCCGGCACCATCAAACGGTCCCAACCACCGGACGCCCGTTGTCGTTCCAACACGCGTTCCACGATAATGCGTGCGGCATTCAGGTAGACCTTTCTACCGGTTGCCTTGTAAGCTGCTGACAGATGGATCAGGTGCCACCCACTGTTACGACAATTCGTAAAATCGTAATCGTTCAACATCTCCCCGACCAGCAGATCGCTGGCGCCCATCGCGCCTTTCAAAGCACGCGTGTCACCCGTCAGCAAATGATAGAGAAACAGCCCCTCAACCCACGTGTGCGACACACTGGACCTGCCGCCGGAAATCGCCTTCTCCCTGAAGCCATCCGGATAGTAGCCCCCAACATGACCTACGGAGTGGATATACTGGGACCCCACAGCTTCCGAATCCTGGCTATAGTGACAAGTATCCACATCCACCAGATGACGTGCTGCTTCTTCTGCCCAGGTATAAAAGTCGGCTTGTCCACCTCTAAGAAACTCCTGCAGGAAGCACCAGGGCGTATCGTATTCCATATTGCCCCAGTTATAGGATCGCTCCCCGAACCAGTCACCAAAGTTCAACATACCAAATGCCCGCGACGCTTCGCGGTCTTCCGCGTAGGCTGTCCTGGCAGAGGCAACCCACCGCTCGTAATCCGGGAATGGAGACGGGGATTGGTCTGGAAGACGCGCAACAGCCTGACTCTTGTTAAACGCCTCCAACGACACGGCATACAATGGGGGCGCCTGAACGAAAGATTTGAAATCGCGAGAAGCATCTTCGGCCCCTCCGAACCGAAACCAGAACTCATGGGTCTTTGACACACCGGCCTTCAGCTTGTATCTGCCATCCAGTAAGTAGTAGAACAGCCTGTCCTCGAGTTCTCCACCACGCGGGTACTCATCTTTCCCTATCGGAGGACAAATCTGGATCGTGAGTGCGTCTGGATCCAGCTTCAGACCCTTGGGATAATTCTGCCAGAAATCTCTGGACGCCAGGGTGACCCGACCTTTGTCACCTGCCAGCTCGGCATCGCCCGCGTGACGGCCACCCGACGAAACAATATCCTTTCCCTCCAGCAATGAATACTCTCGATCCTGCAGTTGAAGCACGGAGGCACCCTTCTTCAGTACCAAACTTTTGCCGCCGATCTTCCCGCCGCTATTCTCTCCCAGATCGAATTGCGAGTGCAAACTCAATTCCCGAATCCGGGTAAACTCCTCCTCGACCCGGTCGTTCTCAAACGTATGGAGCACTCGAATGTCCGAACGATTCCGAAACAGGTGGATCCTGAAAATCGATCGGAAAAGCGTCTTGCTGCGTGATCGATGTGGAACTGTCACCCCTACACATACCCGCTCCGAACCCTGCTCTTCCAGAACCACCTCGTCTGGTTTCTCAGACAAAAACCGAGTCCCATCGTCACCCACCAGAACCACCGCAGGATCCGGACCATCGGCCGTCACCTTGACATATTCACCATCCGTCTGCCGGCAAAAGACCACACCAGGGACACGTACTTCGCTTCTCGGAAACACAACCCGAATGGGACCGGTCGTCACCTCGATACCTGCCCGTGAGGATGCGACCTGGATGGGATCGGAAATCTTCGACCGCTTGACCTCCCTGCCGAAATCGACCACACAATTCCCCGCGCCATCCCCCTGGAAATCCAGCAGCGCCCACCGAACCGAACCATCCGGCCAGGTCGCGAGTGTCCGCGTCTGCAGCGGAATCTCCTTTCGACCCCTTCTCAACCGGATCTCATCACTCGACCCGAGCCGACCTTTTGGAAACGGGACACCGACTGACGCAGGCCAGGTTCCAGGTGTCGCGGATTTTCGTCGAAGGGCAAGCGGAATACTGCCCTTGCGGGTCTTGCTCACCGGCTCCCCGAATTCTGTTTTGAACGATCCCGAGTGCACCGCTTCCAATTTTCGGGTCCGGTCCCACATCCTGATTTCGTAGTGGTAAACACGATCCGGTTTCAGACCTTTCAACACCATCTCGTGGCTCATCAACGGGCCTGAAATCTTCCGGCTTCGGGTAAGGACCCTCGCACTGCGATACCAAAGCCTGCCCAATGCAGGTCTGTCCGTAAGCCAGGTCACCCGGGCCTGAATGCCATCCTCTGCGAGTTCCAGATCTACGCCAGGGTCCAGAATCTTCAAATCCGCAGCCGCCATCCGAGGCTTTCTGCTTAAAAGCACCAGATTCTCAATCCTGCAAGCCCCAGTGGTTTCCGAGGTCACAATCCGAATAGGTTCTCCGCCCTTGAACACGAACGGCTCAGGTGTAACAAACATGTGAACTCTGTTGTCTGGATCCGGAATCGAAGTGCGGGCGACCTGGCGATGCCCGATCCATAGCTCCACTTCTTCATCCTGACCCGCGGCCGTATACATCGTAAATCCCAGATAGTACCTACCGGTCGCACGGATGGAATCCTGAAGCGTACTTACCAGCCTGGCTTTACAGACCGACGCAGGGCGATAAACCGAGGCATTCGCGTACTCTGTGAACGTGTCATTCACGAACCCGTCCAGACGACAGGCGAAGGCAGGGATAACCACACTATCCTCCCGATCCAGAAGATCCTGAATCCTGTCATCGCCTGAGACGATCAACGCGGGGGAAACACCTTTTCCATTTTTCATTAAGGACTCCAAATGTCTGATAAATTGAGGGGGTACGGCTGGCAATATACCCTGCACCGCTGGTGCTGGCAAGCACCTTGACCTGCCTCTTCCCAGGACCTATCTTTCACCACCTGATCACCTCTCACGACACCTGGCCCCAGCATGGCAATCGCCCAGACCACGGACCTCGAATCTCCGGAAAACGCCCCCGACAGACGCGGCATCACCCTGCGCTCGATCGTCCTGGGTGCAGGTACCTCCGCGGCGCTGTGCATCTGGACGAACTACACCGAATTCGTCATGCACTCCGCCGCTCTGGTCATGTCCAACCTGCCGATGTCTGCCTTTCTCCCCTTCGTTTTCTGGCTATTTGTGAATATAGTTCTGCGAGCCTGGTTCCCGCGAATCGCACTCTCCGGTACCGAACTTCTGGTCATCCTGTGTATGGGATGGATGGTGGGAAACGTCCCGGCCATTGGCTGGACCGGTTACTGGATGGGTACAGTTACTGCGCCATCCTACTACGCATCTCCCGAAAACGGATGGCGAGAGGCCTTCTTCAATGATCTTCCCCACTATCTGCTGCCTGGACCCCAGGCCGTTGAATGGTTCTACAATGGATTGCCCCCACATACGGAGATCCCCTGGGGAAGCTGGTTCTCCCCACTTCTGTGGTGGTTTTCCGCCGGCTTCGCCGTCGTCGGCATGGGCATTTGCCTCACCGTCATATTCCGCAAACAGTGGGAAGAGAATGAGCGGCTGACCTTCCCTCTGGCCACCATTCCAATGGACCTCACCGAAGGGTTTAATCGCCCCGGTCGCTCCGTCCCGGACTTGTTCAAGAACCCGCTCTTCTGGTTGGGATTTCTCATTCCCGCCTTTGTCATCGGGTGGAACATCATCGGATACTACAATCCGGGAATGCCCCGAATGACCGTATTCGATGGCTATATCTCAAAAAATGTCACCTTTGCTAGACAGTTTCCACCATACTCGTTTCGGATCTTGCCCTCCCTCATCGCGTTCACCTATCTGTGCAATCTGGACATCCTGCTCAGCTTCTGGCTCTTCGGCCTGATGGCGCCACTAAAAATCGGGCTGATGAACCGTACAGGATTCAGCGTAGGCCTGCACGGACAGCCTGCAGACCCGACACA
>CAVOEZ010000050.1:0-12000 GCA_963694355.1 Latescibacteria bacterium UBA2968
TATCGCCCACAGCGGTTCTACTATCCCACGCTGCCCGTCCTTGTATTCCTGTCTGCAAGGGGTGGCCTGAGGTTGGTTCGCAGGCTTCCCGCATCCATTCGTGATGGTCTGTCCAGTTCTCCAAAAATCGTGCGCTGGCTGTCCCTGGTCCTGCTTGCCGGTGTGCTGCTAGGTCCCTCGATGGCAGTAAGCAAGGCGCTGTTCAGAAAGGTGAGATCAGGGCATCTTCTGCATTACGATCTGTTGATGAATTACAGAGACCGATTTTCGGATTTCTGGGTTGGTCTGGAGCACGTGTCCACTTTGCCTAACGACCTTATTATCGCAACAACAGAAGTAGGGCGCGTTGCCGCCCTTAATCCGCATAAGCAGATTGTGGACCTGGCGGGGCTGAACGATCCCGAGATTGCGCGCAGGGGATTCTCATCCCACTATCTTTTAAACGAGAGAAAGCCCGACTTGATCTACATGCCTCATCCCCATTACAGGGAAAGAATCGAAAACATCATTTCACATAGAGGATTCGAAGCAGGATACTCCTACTTTACGGGTGCCTCCCTAGGGTCCATTATGGGAGTGGCGATCCGGAGCGACAGCAAATTCCATGGCCAGTTGCTCAAGATTATTTCAGAAACAGCACCGAGGCAACGAGGTGTAAACAGTGAATGAAGTGAAGGCCATGAATCCGGGTTCTAACCGCTGGCTGGACCCGGGAAATCGATGGCTCCTGCTTGCCGCCTGCTGTGGCCAGGTGAGCATTATCGCGCTTCCTCTGGTCAAGTATAGCGAGATCGTGCCTATCACGATCGTATTGGTCCTGCTGTCGGCAGCAGCGTTGTTCGGTTCGGTGACAACGGCCCTTTTGTATCTTTGTCTTATCTCTGCTGTAATCCCTACCAGGTTCTTCGATGATTATCTGATGCTGCCGCTTGACTTCAAGTTTTACGAAGGGCTGCTGGTCATCATCGTCTGTCTCGCAGGTGCCTCGTGGATTTTCGATCAGCGCCGAATATGGAGAAGAACC
Organism: Latescibacteria bacterium UBA2968; assembly: GCA_963694355.1. Lineage (GTDB taxonomy): Bacteria > Latescibacterota > UBA2968 > UBA2968. Next base: position 1,025 of record CAVOEZ010000050.1, read on the forward strand.
CGTCTCGATGTCCCCGTTCTGGCATTATTGATGGTGGTAACCGGGTCCGTTTTCCTCGGCCTGTTTTATGGTCAAAATGTTTGGCAGATTCTGCGGGATGTCAGGTTTCCTCTTTACTATGGGATATTCTTTGTTGTCACTGCATTCTTCGATGTGGACAGGAGCAAATCTTTCCTGATGCTTGTGCTGGTCTCTGCGGCCACCGTGGGGGTAGAATACATTGTCGAATTTCTGCAGACGGTCGACCTGTCATTTATCGGGAATTTTTACAGAGTGGCCAGGACAGAAGGACTGCTACTGCCTATCGGGGCGCTTGTGGTGGTGACACTGATCCTGTTCGACAATTCTTCTTTTCGTAAATTACTGGCTACTCTGTCGATGGTGCCGATTGGATTGGCGCTGGTGCTGACCATGGGGCGCGCTATGTGGGTGTGTTTGCTAACCGGGCTTGCCGTTCTGGTGTGGCTGGTGATCTCTGATCCAAGGGCGTCGGCAAACCGCGGACGTAGAATCCTGATCTTGCTCATGGCACCTTTTCTTCTTGTAGCAGGAGGGCACCTGTTTCAGCGGGTGACGGGTGTTGGTGTAGAGGAAATGGTAGTCAGGAGGCTGCAGGGTGCTGTTAATTACACCGGAGGAGACCAGTCGATTGCAAGCCGGTTCATCGCCTATAAGGCCGCTCTGGACAATATCCAACAGAGGCCACTCCTTGGAGGTGGGCACGGCGCCACAGTGACTTATATGAGGGCAGATGAAAACGGCAAGCCTTATCTCTTCACGTCTGGAAAAGTCGATAATCTCTATCTCACCCTGTGGATGAGAATGGGTATTGCAGGCATTGTCGTTTTCCTCTGGGTTTTCTACAGGGCTCTGGTCTCCGCCTATCACCTGTTCAATCGCACAAGGCACGAAACCACCAGGCTTTTCTGTGCTGGCTTCCTGGCTATTTACACAGCGATGTTGGTCTATGGAATGGCGGATTCCACAATGATAGGGAATCGCCTGATTTTTATTCATGCTGTTTTCCTGGGCATCCTGGCACAACTTGACGCTCGCGAGCGCATTGAAGATGAGGGTGCCTACGTGGCAGTCCGAACCCCATGATCATTTCTCTGTGGGAGGCACTCAAACCAATCTTCCCAAAGAGTTTGCGACCTGCTGTGAGGCTGATCTACAGAAGGTATATGAGGCTTTACTGCTGGTATGTTGGACTCTGGGACAGGTGGCAAATCAAAGGGACAGGGTTCGACAGTCTTCCTTCGGCCACATTGAGATACCGGGTTCATGGATCTCCTCACATCAACGGTTTTCTAGAGGTGGGGAGGAATTGCGTTGCCGACGTGGATCGTGCCCTGCAACGGATCGACCAGAGCCTGTCTTCCTTCTCGAGAATTCTTGATTTCGGTTGTGGCTGCGGACGCACCATAATCTGGCTTCGAAACTTAGCTCCGAATTCCGAGCTGTTCGGAACCGATATCGATTCGAAAGCAATTGCCTGGTGCAGACGCAATATTGAAGTCGCAACTTTCGAAGTAAACAGCCCTGAACCGCCACTCCCGTTCCCTGATGCGTCTTTCGACCTAATTCTGGGAATCACGGTTTTTACTCAGATTGGCGAAGATCACCATTTCCAGTGGCTGGATGAGCTGCAAAGGGTGGTTAGAACAGGTGGCCTTGTGCTGATTACGATCCGAGGGGAAACCTGCTGGCGAACTCTGGATCGTGAAGAGATAGACCAGATCAGGAGAGACGGATTTCTCTTCCGAGTAACGGGCTATATGAAGGGAATTTTCCCGGAGTGGTATCAAGCAGCTTATCATACCAGAGGTTATATCGAAAGTCAGTATGCCAAGCGTTTCCAGATACTGAGTTATCTCGAAGCAGGCTTGGACAATTCTCAGGACATTATCTTGCTCCAGAAGCGGTAGGGACAATGGGCCTCAATGCCAGTCAAACAGTGACGATCAACGTTGAAGATGGAAAAAAACAGGGTTTCGTCCGACAATCCTGTCAACTCAGGGTTGCAGCCGTGATCGTGAACTGGAACGCCCGTCGTGTTTTGCGACCATGTGTGGAAGCCCTGCTCGACATCCCGGATCTCGATCTGGAGGTTGTGGTTGTTGACAACGCATCGACAGATGACAGCCTTGAGACGCTTCATGATTTACGAGGGCGGATTCGGGTGGTCCAAACCGGTCGAAATCTGGGTTTCGGAACGGGTATCAACCGTGGGGCGCAATCCTCGGATGCCACTTTTGTTCTGGTCTTGAACCCGGATGTGGTTCTCGACGTCGACTCAGCCTCGAAGATGGTTCGGTTTCTGGAGCATAACCCGTCGGTCGGGTTGGTGGGACCAAAGCTTCTGGACGACAAAGGCAGGCCTGCCGCTACCTGTGGCAGACACCCTCACATAGTTGCGGAAGTTTGTCGTAAATTCTTGTTGCATCTCATACTTCCTTGGCTTACATTCGGTCGACAACGTCCCACCATGCCCAAGAAAATGGGCTGGGTAACAGGGGCTTGTTTTCTTGTTCGGAGAAAAGCGATGGAGGCTGTGGGTGGTCTGGACGAGCGCATATTCATGTATTATGAGGATGTTGATTTTTGTTTGAGGCTCCGGGCTGCTGGTTGGGAAGTGGGGTATCTGCCCGAAGCTACCGGGCATCATTCTGGAGGGGCAAGCTCACAGCAAGTACTCGAGCAGATGCTTATCGTCAGCGAAACCAGCTACAGGCTTATGATCAGAAGGCACCTTGGTCTATTTGCTGCGAGGCTTCTGACGTGGCTGACACCTGTTGAAATGGGGATGCGAACACTGATCTGGCAAACTATGAAGCTTGTTTACCCTGCCTGTAGAGAAGAAGCTCAGGAGCGGATTCGAGCGTATCAAAAAATAATGACGAGAACTGGAGCTGAGGTCCACGTGCGGAGTGCAGGATGATTCCGATATTCAGGCCATGCTTCGATGAGGAAGAGGTGGCAGCAGTCCGGGAAGTCATGCTGTCCGGCTGGGTTGGCGCGGGCCCCAAAGCGGAAGAATTCGAGAAGAAATTCGCCGAATACGTGGGTACCCGCCATGCCGTGAGTGTGAATTCCTGCTCCTCGGCATTGCTGCTGGCATTGAAAGTTCTGGGTGTCGAAGGGAAAGAGGTTCTCACGACATCGATGACCTTTATTGCTACCAATCATGCCATTATACAATGTGGGGCAACGCCCGTATTCTGCGATATCGAGGCAGACACCCTCAACATGGATCCCGTTTCAATCGCTGAGCAGATTACACAGAAAACTGCGGCGATCATGGTTGTTCATCACAGTGGACACCCGTGTGATATGGACCCCATCCTTGAACTGGCCAGAGCACGTGACATTCCCATTGTGGAAGATGCGGCCCACGCCTGTGGGTCCTACCATAATGGAAGAATGGTCGGAAGTCTTGGCATGATCGGCTGTTTCAGTTTTCAGGCGCAGAAGAACCTGACGACCTGTGACGGGGGAATGATTACCACGGATGATCCCAAATTGGCTGAGCGACTCAAACGCTTGAGCTGGATGGGGATATCCAAAGGGACCTGGGACAGATTCAAGGAGAGTGAAGGTCAACAGCGCTGGCGCTATGACATCACAGAGGTCGGCTACAAGTTCTATATGAATGATCTCAGTGCAGCGATCGGTCTTGTGCAGTTGGGAAAACTGGAATCAGCAAATGCACAAAGACGCGAGATTGCGAGTCAGTACAATGCGGCGTTTAAAGATTTGAGTTGGCTGCGGCCACCTGTTATAAAGTCCTACGCTCGCACTTCCCAGCACGCTTACATTCCGCGTGTGAGGGATCGGGACGGGCTGATCAACCATTTGCTTACACATGACATTGACGCAAGCGTACACTATTATCCCAACCATCTGTATCCGATTTATGCTCCTTACAGCAGAAGTTTGCCGGTGACGGATTCAGTATGGAAGGAACTTGTTACGCTGCCATTATTCCCAAGCATGACCGATGGTGAAGTGCGTCAGGTGATTGATGCGGTTAAGAGCTTTCAACCGAACGGGCGGAGTGAACCGGCTTCTCGCTGACCGGACGAAACTTTAGGTGACTGTGGTGACCCCCACCCTCGTTCTGGTTGCTGGACTCATCGCAGCAGCAATATTGACGCATATCCTCTGGTACGCAAGTACTGAACTGTTGAGACCCGAAAAAACGGTTTTGCCCATTGATGTTCCCACCACCGGTGGCGTAGCCATCTATCTGGCGACGTTTCTGATCTTTCCTTTTCTATCCTTCCCTTTACCATCCGGATTTCTGTTTGGCGCAACTTTGCTGGCTCTTATCGGGGTGATCGACGACTTCCGGGCTTTTCTGCCTTTGCAAAAACTGGGTCTTCAGTCGGCAGCGGTTATTATTGCTGTCTGGCAGGGCTTGAGTGTATCGCATTTTTCGGATCCCGTGTTGAATGGGCTGGTAACTACGGCCTGGATGATCTGGATGTGCAATGCCTTCAATGTTCTGGATATGATGGATGGTCTTGCTGCCGGTGCAGGTCTGATTTCCTCCGTGGCTCTGGGATGTCTGGGCTTCTTTCACGGGTCCCCGGAGGTCATGCTGATTTCTTTTGCGCTCGCGGGTAGTCTGGGTGGCTTTCTGATCTACAATATCTATCCCGCCCGTATCTACATGGGAGATACCGGAAGTCTCTACTGCGGTTTTGTCCTAGGCTCGCTGGCCGTGGAAATCTCAAATTCAGTGTCGATAATCCAGGGCGCTCTGGCTCCTTTTGTCATTCTGGGCTTACCGATATTCGAGGCTGTATTCCTCTGTGTGGTCAGACGCCGAAAGGGCTTGTCTGTGATGCGGTCCAGCAGAGACCATGTTGCCCAAAGACTCACCCAGTTGGGCTACTCGATACCCGGTGCAGTTGGTCGCATGTGGTTTGCGGGAGCACTGCTCGGCATTGTCGGAATTGTTGCCTCGATTACTTCAGGCATTGCGTTGATCCTTTCCGGTTCCATTATCGTTGTGGCCATTCTGGTAGGCAGGCACCTGGCCGGTATAGATATGTCGTGTGATGAAGGAAACATATGAGCGAGGATCTACGCGAGGCGACTGTTCGCGGCCTTTCGTGGACCGGAATGGCCCAGGTTGTCGGATATCTGATCCAGATCAGTGCTTTGGGGGTTGCGGCACGGCACCTTGAGACAGGCGCGTTCGGCGCGGAGATTGCGGCGGCTACCGTTGTGGGAACAGGAACAATCGCTGCTGATCTGGGTTTGGGGCGGGCTCTAGTGCAACGACGTGATCTCACACCCGCCCATCTGGCGGCTGCATTCTGGTTAGGTCTGGTGGCGGCATCCGGTCTGGCAATTTTGCTTTCATCTTCCGCTTCACTTTGGGGTGAGGTCTTTCGCAACCGCCAGGTTGCGGGAGTATTGCCCACAATGGCTTACGGGCTTCTTTTTACCGGTGTCGGTTCGGTGCCAAGAGCCCAGCTCGAGCGATCCTTTAAATTCGATAAGCTTGCGCTGATCGATCTGGCCAGTGCCATTTGCAGTGGCGGCATATTGATTCTGTTATCGGTATCTGGATACGGCCTCTGGTCGCTTGTCTGGGGATTCGTTGTGCGTTCCTGCGTGTCGGGAGTCGTTCCCTGGGTAGTGGCTCCATTCCCGGCATCCTTTCGGTTCAATCTTAAGGAGGGCAGGGAACTGCTTGGCTTCGGCTGGAAGTGGGTAGGGGCTCGTTTGGTGGGATACGGACAACAGAATCTGGACTACGTCATGATTGGCAGGTATCTGGGAGACGAAGCACTGGGCTACTACAGCCTGGCTTATCGTCTGATTGCTTTTCCCCAAATGAGGTTGGTTCAGGTGGTCTCGCGAGTGACCTTTCCTGCGTTTGCTTCCCTTCAATTGGACCTGGACCGATTGCGGTCCGCCTACCGTACCACAATTACTTACATAGCACTGGTTGCCTTTCCGGCAATGGTTGGGTTTTCACTTCTGGCAGATCCGGGAATTATTCTGCTTTACGGATCAGGTATGACGAAATCCATAGTTCTTCTACAACTGCTTGTGCCTGCAGGTGCCCTGAGGTCGGTAGCCGCACCTGCGGGTTTAATTTATTCTGCACTTGGCAGAACAGGTCTGGCCTTGAACTGGAATATTTTTGCGGCTTGTGTTATGGTTGGCGCTCTGGTTCTGGGGCTCAAGGGTGGTGTTGAGGGCGTTGCGCTGGCAGTGAGTCTTTCGGCAATCTTGCTGGCATTGGTATCTCAATTCCTTGTACAAAGACTTGTTGGGTTCACGATGGGTGAATTCTTCAGATCCCTGGCGCCTGCAATTGGCGGGAGTCTGGGGATGCTGGTTTGTGTGATCACGTTCAAGTGGATCTTCCTGCCGAATCTCCCGATATGGTTGTTCCTGCCGTGCTGCGTTCTTATCGGCATGTCCGCCTATGTGGCAAGCATACGGTTCCTGGGCCGTGGGATTTTCTACGAAGCAACAGGCCTCCTGCAGGCTGCCCTGCGCAGGCATTGAAGACGGAGATTCAGCATTGTTACCGAATTTTCTGATTATAGGAGCTCAGAAGTGTGGTACCACCTGGCTGGCTTCGATGCTAAGACAGCACCAGGATGTCTTTATGCCAGATCTGGAATTGCATTTCTTCGACAAGGATTTCAATTTTTCCAGGGGACTGAGCTGGTATGAGTCTCATTTTTCGGAAGTGTCCGGAGAGAAGGCCATTGGCGAGAAGACACCGGACTATCTCTGGGCAAATGGGGTCAGCAGCGAAGGGCACCTTTCAGACGTTCACAAGAACATCTCGGTCTGTCTGCCCGACGTCAAACTCATTATCGCGTTGAGGAATCCTGCGCATAGGGCGGTGTCTGCAACCAAACACCTGATAAGCACAGGGAGGATATCGCCGAGGCATCGGATAGACGATCTGTTGTTGGGCAAAGAAGAATCTGTGATCGAGCGGTTCGGTGTGATGGAAATGGGAAAGTACTACACGCAGGTAAAGACCTATCTGGACCTGTTTGGTCGAGATCAAGTTCAGGTAATTGTGTTCGAAGAGGATGTGGTGTCTGATCCCGCGTCGGGTTTAAATCGTGTGTGCGGATTCCTTGGCATTGATACATCTCAATGTTTTCACGGATTGAGGGAACGGGTAAACGCGTTCAGGCACTCGAAGTTACACCTGGTATCCAGATATTATTTGCCCAAGCTTTCACCGCTGACAAGGGTATTGAACAAGGTTCTTCCCGTCGCAGATTATTCGCCAGGTGAGGAAACAATGACTGTCTTACACGGTCACTTCGAAGCGGATACGAGCAAATTATTTGACTTGCTGCGACGGCCTGTGCCGGTCTCATGGATTCCCGGATAGGATCGCGATCTTATTGCCATCAGACCGGTTGGAGAATAGCATTTCATTCCTGCCGCTGCAATCTTACCACGCACGCAACGGAGGTTCAACCATGTGTTTCTTATTGATTTCTATGGGTCCTGGTGTTATATTTGGAAGGTTTTTTCGGGCGTGAAGGCCTTGGTTATTTCACAGTATGGTTCCCTTGCAGCCAGCAGCCGGACACGGGTATTTCAGTATCTTCCGTTCCTCGAGGCCAAAGGCGTAGAGGTTGACCTTGTGGTTGTAGTTCCCGACGAACTGGTGAGTTCGAGTACCTCAACCAGCATTTTGCGCCGGTCCCTTTATTACCTGAGATGCTTCCTGAACACATTTCGTGCAGGGTTACATTGTGTGTGGTCAGCCTCCGACTACCACGTCATTTATGTGCAGAAAGTTCTGTTTCCATTTCCATTTCCAGAATTATTGAGGCATTACAGGCACAAGGTTGTATTCGATTTCGACGATGCTATCTTCACCACAGAGGCGCCCTCTGAGAGCTGGCTTGCTCGTCTAAGGACCATCCGACACCAGTCTGGCCTGCCCAGAATGTTAAAATCCTCCGGACATACAATTGTGGAAAATGGCTATACCGGAGGTCACGCGGCCAGATATGGATCCAAAGTAGAATTCATAACGGGCCCTATCGATACGGCCCAATATTCTCCAGGAAGTGCAGGCCGGGATGCCCAACTGGTGCTGGGTTGGATAGGCAGCAAAACCACCACCCGGTATCTGGAACTAATCCGGGCACCGCTTGTTGAAATCAAGAGTAGGTTTCCAGATTTATCCATCAGGCTCGTCGGTGCAGATGCAGTATCTCTTGATGGTCTGGAGGTCGAAAACCTGGATTGGTCTCTTGAATCTGAAGTGCGGCATCTCCGGACCTTTCATATTGGTCTTATGCCACTCACCGATGATCCCTGGACAAGAGGCAAAGGAGGCTACAAGCTTCTCCAGTATATGGCCCTCGGTATCCCGGCGGTTGCCAGTCCCATAGGAATCAACAAACAAATCGTAGAAGACGGCGTGGACGGATATCTTGCAGAAACAGACGAAGAGTGGATTGATCGATTATCTAAACTGATCGTTTCCTCCGACCTGCGCGGCAGGATGGGCAAGGCAGGTCGAGAGAAGATGATTCAGGAATACTCGCTCGAGGAAGCTAGCGACAAATTGTTGTGTATTTTCCAATCTGCGGCTGGAACATAATTTGCGGCAGTAGGTTTGTGCAAGGAGGGGCAGCATTACCGTATTCCGATCCTCGAATAGGACAGGTTTCTCGAGGGTGAGCATAGTTCGTGTGATCGATCGGTTGAATGTAGGTGGGCCGACGCACCACGTGACACTGATCTCCTCGCGTTTGGAAACTCGCGGGTACCGGACTTTGCTTTTGAACGGTCAGGTTGCCCCCGGTGAAGCGGAAATGACTGAAGTGATTTCCCGTTCCGGTGTTTTACCGAGGGAGATCAAGGGTTTGGGAAGGGTCGTATCCCCCTTTCAGTTCATCGCTGCTTTTTACAGGCTCTACAAGGTATTTCGCAGAGTACGCCCTCACATCGTGCACACACACAAAACAGTGGCCGGGGGATTGGCGAGGCCGGCCGCTCGGCTGGCCGGCGTGCCAATTGTTGTACATACCTTTCATGGTAATATCTTCAGCGGTTATTATTCGGCCTGGAAGAGCAAAGCGATCATACTGGCTGAACGGCTGCTTTCACTGACCACCGATGTGGTGATCGCGGTGACTTCCCAGCAACGCAAAGAATTGCGCTCTTTGAGGATTGCTTCTCGGGAGAGGCTGCAGAATATTCCGTTGGGCCTTGATCTGCAAAGGTTCCTGCGAACAACGCCGGGAGATGACGGTATTAGGGCAGAACTGGGGTTCGCTCCAGACGCGCCACTGGCAGGTATGGTGACACGTCTTGTGCCGATAAAGGGCATTCCAGTATTTCTGAATGCAGCAGCACAGGTTTTGAAAGCACTTCCGAGTGCAAGATTCGTTGTCGTCGGCGATGGAGAATGCAGACAGGATCTGGAAAAACTGACGGCCGATCTGGGAATATCTGATTTTGTTCGCTTCACTGGATTTATGGATGAAACAGAAAGGATTTACAGCGCACTTGACGCAGTGGTCCTTTCTTCTTTTAATGAAGGTCTGTCGGTAACCGTTATTGAAGCGATCGCATCTGGTTGTTATGTTGTAGGTACCCGGGTTGGTGGTGTCCCGGACCTGGTGAAGGATGAACAGACAGGTGTGATTGTCGAACCGGGAGATCCCCGTACTCTGGCCGATGCAATTGGAAAGGCATTAAAGGATCCCAGGAGAGTGCCAGACAGTTCTCGCCGGAGAGTTTGTGCACTTTACGGGATCGGTAGGTTGGTAGAGGATCTTGACATACTCTATCAAAAGCTTCTCGAAAACAAGCAGGGCAGACTACTTAAAAACACGATCCGGGACGTCTGTTGGGAGGGGAAGGACGTATGAAGGTGCTGGTTACGGGTGGGGCAGGATTCATAGGTTCCCACCTGTCGGAAAAACTGTTGGCCCAGGGACATGAAGTCTACGTAATCGATGATCTCTCAACCGGTGATTTCGACAATGTGCGACACTTGGAAGAGAACCCTAAGTTTCACATGAAGATTGGCACCGTTCTGGACAGGGAAGCTCTCCGACCTCTTGTGGACTGGTGCGACATCATCTACCATCTTGCCGCAGCAGTTGGCGTGAACTTCATCATCGACAATCCGCTCCATTCCCTTACCACCAATATCAGGGGAACGGAACACGTCCTGGAATTGGCGAACAAGGAGAAAAAGCGGGTTCTGCTGGCATCGACCTCGGAAGTGTATGGCAAGAAGAATGGAAAGGTTTCTTTCCAGGAAGATGACGACCGGTTGCTTGGGCCTACTACTGTAGACCGCTGGATATATTCAACGACCAAGGCCGTTGATGAGATGCTCGGGTTGGCTTATTGGCGAGAAAAAAAACTACCGGTTCTCACCGTACGGTTCTTCAACGTGATTGGCCCAAGGCAGACAGGTGATTTCGGGATGGTGGTTCCCCGGATGGTGAAGCAGGCCCTGCTTGGACACCCGATTACCGTATACGGTGATGGGGAACAGAGACGTTGTTTTACGGACATCGAAGATGCCCTCGATGGACTCACCTCCCTGGTGGAGCATCCGGACTCTCCGGGCGAAATATTCAACCTTGGGGGAAATGTCGAGACGAACGAAATCAGTATCAAGAATCTCGCTCACAAGGTGAAGGCACTGACGGAAAGCGAGGCTCCGATCGAGTTTGTTCCCTACGACAAGGCGTTTGCCAAGGGATCGTACGAAGACCTGAATTACCGTGTTCCAGATCTGGGAAAAATTCAGTCATTTGTGGGTTACGAGCCCAAAGTGAGTCTGGATCTGACGCTCCGCAGAATTATCGAGTATTTTGAATCTTGATGTAGAGAGGATCCGAGCTCTGCCCGGTTCTCATAAAGCACTCTTACCTAAACGACGATCGCAGTAGCGTTCAAACAGCTGGTGTTGCGCCACCTGGAGGCTTTCCATTAAA
>CAVOEZ010000051.1:0-11899 GCA_963694355.1 Latescibacteria bacterium UBA2968
CATTTGAACTGGATGGAAACTGAGTTCTTCCCTGCGCCAAGGCGAAATCTAAAGGTTAAGACGAATACCGGTCTGGTGCAGGCCGTATTTTCAAATTCGCTCGATAGCAATATTATCGGGGTGGCAGAACGCTCGGATGAACCCTTTCTAATCGAGAACAAGTATGGTGATGGCGTCAGCTATTACTTTCCCACGATGTTCGGTGAATTCTTCGAGGAGACCCACCCGGATATGTATCCACGGATTCTGGCAGATCTGCTGGGTGAGTCCGTCCGAACGGTAAAGGTCTCGGGTGTACCGAATCAGGTGGATATTCACCTGAGGACGCAGGAGAAAGCGCGCCGAACGATGGTTCACCTCGTGAATCTCGAGTTGGGAGGAACTGGCGAGAGCCTTCCTGCGACGGAATGCAAGATCATAGTGCAACCTGGCCACAAGGTCCGGAAGGTGAAGGCCTTACGGGCAGGGAAGAAGCTGAAGTTCACAGCGAAAAAGGGAGAGGTGAAGTTTACACTCCCTGAATTGAGAGAATTCGAGGTTGTGGTACTGGAAGCATAACATTTTGAAAGAAAGACAGGGGCTAAAGAGATGGTAAATCTCCCGGTTGACGGTGAACGTGTTACAGATCCGGATGCGCTTCAAAAGCTGTACGAGTTTCTCCACCTGGGCGGTGTGCTGCCGAAACACGAATCTGACCGCTATAAGAGAGCGGAGCATCTGTTCCAAACGGTGATGGGCGATGGGAAAAGCCATGCCATGGTTGGGATTTACAACCGGGAGGATGTGGCGCGAGCCAGAAAGAATATCGAGCGATCGGCCTGGGCGAGGGAGATGGCGGAGGAGATTATCGAAGATGCCAACTTCTGGTCCTCATTCTCAGACGAACTGCTGTATGCGATGGTGCCCACGCAGCATCCGATGGCGTTGACCGTCGCGCAATACCACGGGTGTCCGATCCACGGAGGAAATCGGTCCACCCTTGAAGGTGACTTTCTGAGGCCCTATCAGTGGAAGTGTAATCTTGGAGGCGAATGGTGGTTCAACGGGAAGGTGATTGAAAATCCGGGGACCGGTGAAGAGATCGAGATGTGGGATGACGGCGGGGGCTGGGTTGCGCCGGAAGGGTTTCCAGATGCGGGAACGACGTATTATTTCACAGGTGCTTATCGGGCCTGGATCCTGTACCGGTTGTTCAGCAGTCCATATGCCCCCCAGACCGGTGAAGGCCACCAGGGCAGACCAGCGGCGCTGGCGATGGCTCTGGCCTACTCGCTTACGGGAGAGGAACGATATGCCCACAAAGTGGGCATTCTGCTGAACCGGTTGGCGGATGTCTACGGCAGACTGCAGGGGATCAAGGAGGGCTGGGAAGCATATGACATTAGCAAAGATCCGATCCGGGGATACGTCGGTGAGGCATCTGGGAGGGAGCAATTTTTCCTGGACAGTGTACTGCTGACTTACGATCTCACATTCGAAGCAATCAGAGATGACACTTCCCTTGCTCCCTTTTTCAGGGATAAATTCGTGAGCGATGATGTCCCTGGCGATGAGGTGGACATTTGTCAGAATATCCATCGCAATCTCTTTGCATATGCGTATGAGTTTCTCGACCGGACGCTTCCACTTGCGGGTGGCGATTTCCTGACCTCGTCACTTTATACCTTGTTGAGGCTGGGTGTTTGCCTGGAGAACGGAGCGCTGATCAAACAATCTCTGGAGGCGCCCACGGGGATCTATAATGTGATGAGCAACAGTTTCTTCCGGGATGGAAAATTCTGGTATGATTCGATTTCCTACGGCAAGGGAAATATAAGATTGGCCTTGATGTCCGCAGAGTGGTGTCACGGGTTTCAGGATGATGAGCATTTCCCGGAGCCTCTGGATTTCTACAGTGACCCGCGAATCAGACTGCGTGAAATGATGGCCTTCTCGCAGGAAATAGACTGCGATGGTCGTGTTCCCATGATAGGGGATACGGGTGCCGGACGGAATCCTGTGATCGAGACGCCGTATTCGCTTGACGATGAGATCGGTTTTCTGAGGTTGGCGGATGCCAGAGCGACATACGCCCGGCGGATCATGCGGGGGACAGGAGGCGATCCCGAGTCCGGCCGGAAAGGTGGTGACGAGTATCTTTTGTTTCATGCGGAGCCCTGGACCTCAGTGCTTGAGGCGGGTGAGGAGCAGGTCGAGAGTTCGGTGCTGCACGATTCCGGATTCTGTGTGTTGAGGACCGGAGAATCTCCGGAGACTCGCAAACACCTGGTGCTGAACTACGGGAAAGGGAATCGCGGGCACGGTCATCTGGACAAGCTTGCGATCAACCTGATTTCTTTCGGATATGATCTTTCAGCTGATCTCGCCTATCCGCCCAGCTGGATTGCACCCAAGAAGGCGGGTTGGGAAACACACACCGCGAGTCATTGCACGGTGTTGATCGATGGCGAGAATCAGGTGTATGCAACGGGGAGTCTGGAGCTCCTGGTGGACGGTCCCTGGGTGCGGCTGGCAGAGGCTTCAGGTGAGAGAGCGTATCTGGAGATTGCGTCGAAATACAGGCGGTTCGTCGCCCTGATTCCAATGGGCGATGAACAAGCATATATACTGGATCTGTTTCACGTTTCGGGCGGAGAGACACACGATTACAGTTTTCACAGTCTGGCGGGCGACGAAGGGAAACAGTTCGATCTGGCATTGGCTGATTCTGCAAAAATGGTTTCGCAGGATGAAGGTACCCTGGCCGGGGAGGCGATCGCGTTTGGGGAGGCCGACGGATATGGATGGATCAAGGATGTGTCGCGTGCGGTGACGGAGGGGATGATTCAGGCGACCTGGCACGCGGAAGCCAATGGACCGGGCGTTCGGGTTTCGACAATGGGGGAGAGCGATACTACTGTCCATACGGGTCTGGGAGAAGGTATCGGGCTAAAGGGTCACAGTCCCTGGGAACCCTACTTGATTGTGCGAAGATCGGGAAGAGATGGAAGAGAAAACAGATTCGTGTCGGTTCTCGAGCCTTTCTCGACCGAGCCATTTCTGGATGAAATTGCACCCGTGGAGATGAATGGGAACAGGGTCGGCGTGCGCCTGCGATCTGGCCAGGTGACGCATTATCTCATCCAGGGTGATCCCGAATCGGAGTTGGCTGTGGATCTGGATGGGAGCATGTTGAGGTTCAAGGGAGACTGGGCGTTCCTGGAATTGAATGGCGAGTCGATTGCCAAAGCACAGGTTGTGAACGGTTCGATGTTCGAATTTGGCGATCTTTCGATGCGTGATGCGGGGGGGCTGACTGGGACAGTGAATTCCGTGGACGTCGATGGACGCACGATTCGCGTTTCAACGGATGGCTCAGTCGATGACTCGCTGATTGGCCAGGTTATCGTGATCGAAAATGACGCGTATATCTGTAATTCTACGTATACAATTTCGGGTGTGAGGCAGGTGGCCGATGGCACTTACGAACTTGCTCTCAGTGGAATGGGTTTTTTGCTGAGCGAGGGGAAGGTCGATGAGATCGATGGTGCCGTCCTACATACCGATACACCTATGCTGAAGCTCGAGGTCGTGAGCGATCTGTTCAATGGCAAGGTGATTTCTTCGAGAAGAGGTGAACCGGGTCCGCGCCTCATTGCGGCAGAGAAAGGGAAACTCACCCTGGTGGATGAAGGGGATGCAGAAGCATTCGAGGATGGGTCGTTTTATGTGTATGACATTGGGGCAGGTGATACGTGGCGAGTTTCGGGTTCGTGGTATGGTGAGTTGTAGCCGGAGTGATGTTGCCGGGAACGGATGGCCTGGAAGTCTGCAGGCACCTGAAGCGCGAAGTGGGTACGCGTGAAGTACCGATACTGATGCATCAAAAAGAACGGATAGAATCAAACGTGCAGAGACAAACAGTTGTTGCGAGGCCGCGATCCATTTCGGGTCGCGGCCTTTGCTGTTTCTTATGGTCTACGCCAAAGGAAATAGGGTGCTCGAGGTTGAAGTGCGTTCTACTGTTGATCTGCGAGGAGCTTTGATAGCGTGCCGACAAGATGCTCGATGTGCGCCTCGCCCATCGGCAAAGAGACATTTCCACCGAGCTTCCAGTAAATGCCCTTGTTCAACAGCGAGAAGAAGAGCCATTTGTGCATCACAGCATTGTCTAAAGCCGCCTGGCGGTAGTTCAGGGGGCTGGAGGGAAGGAAATGGAGCCGAAAGAGTGAACCGATAGTCGTTACGCTGGCTTCGATTCCGGCAGACGAGAAGGTTTCAGATAGACGAGACCCGAGCCGGGCCGTAAGGGTTTCAAGTTTCAGGTAGGCATCGGGTGTAAGCAGGCGCAGAGTGGTGAGTCCGGCAACCATGGCGAGCGGGTTCGCATTGTATGTTCCGGAGTGAGGGATCTGGGGTGCACCGGCCGAGGGGTCGTAGAGTGACAGAATATCTGCGCGGCCACCCACCACCGCACCGGGCGTTCCTCCGGCCACGACCTTGCCCATGCAAGTCAGGTCGGGGCGAACATCGTAATGCTCCTGTGCACCACCGCTCGATATGCGATAGCTTATGATTTCATCGAAGATGAGAAGAATCCCGTGTGCCTCAGTAATCTTTCGCAGATGTTTGAGAAAGTCGTTTGCCGGCAATGTGAGACCCGCGGCGGTGGATATGGGATCTACAATGACTGCGGCAAGTTCATTCCGGTTCTCGCGGATGATCTGTTCGCATGATTCCGGGTCGTTGAATGGCAGGACGATGACGTTCTGGATCGCTTCAGGCGTCAGACCGGCCGAAGTGGGGACGGAACCGGGTCTGTTCTTGGGACCGAGGTCGGGGCCGATTGGTGGGACATGGCTGACCATGACATATTCGTCCATACCGTGGTAGGCACCCTCGAATTTGGCGATTCGTGATTTCCCGGTGAATGCGCGTGAGGCGCGTATGGCATTGAGCACCGCTTCCGTTCCGGAGCTGCAGAATCGAAGCCGCTCGAGGGATGGCATTCGCTCACGCAGGAGCTCCGCCATTTCCACTTCCAGAACGAGCGGTCGGGAGAATCCTGTACCAAGTGCAATTCTGTCCTGCAGCGCGCGGACGACATCGGGATGTGCGTGCCCAAGGATCAGGGCGGTGTTGTTGTTCACGAAGTCGAGGAGTTTGTGTCCGTCGATATCGAAGAGGTGAACACCTTCGCCCCTGTCCGCGTATATAGGAAACGGATCGAAGAAGACGCCTGTGCGTGTGTTTCCTCCGGGGAGTGAACCCTGCGCTCTACGGTACATTTCCTGCGAGCGAGGATTGTTGTCCATGTACTCTGCAATCTGTTGTTCCAGTATGACCTGCAGGTTCTGATCCTTCACGGTGACCCCTTGCTTATCGACAGGTTGTGATCTTAAATTCGTCCATGGAAAGTTTTCCACGAACTTCACTCGAGAAGCCGGTAAATGAAAACCCATAACTTGCTGCGTTCCGCAGTGTTTCTTCGAGACACAGCGGCTGTTTCGGGTCCATGGACCAACTCCGGTGCCAACGGGATTCATCGGTTTCGAGGGTAAGTTCTGTTGGGCGTTCACCCCACTTGCTTTGGGAGATTTCGACGGGGTGGGCGGTGTAATGCCAGCGGGTGCTGGGACTGTGGACCCAGAAGTAAGACGCTGCGCCATCGAGTTCGAGAGCGTCGCCTCGAAGATAGACAGAGACCTTTGCGTCCCTGAGGTCTACGGGTCCTTCATTAACCCAATTCCTGTAGTAGATGAATGGCAGAATGGAAAGGGGAACTTCAGGTGTGTCCGCACTCCAGCAGGATTCGTCGGTCCAGATATGGCCGGAGTCGTTCACGCCACCGGTGGGCGACCACGTAGCCAGGATAAAGATATTTCGGCCGGATACGACGCTGGCATGATATTCGTAGGAGCACCAGGCTTCCGGTCCCATTTCAAATGTGTTTTTCACAAGAATGCTCCTCAGAGATATTTGTTGAACCAGGCTATGACGCGGTGCGACATGTCGAGCATATGGTCTTTCTCGATCACACCATGGAATTCCCGGGGATAGACGATGAGCTCTGTCGGGACGCCCTTGTCTTTGAGTGCGCGGAAGAACAGGTGGGACTGTTCGACGGGAACATCCTGATCCCGTTCCCCATGCAGGATGAGTGTCGGCGTTTCGAAATTCTCGTAATAGGTGAGAGGTGAATATCGGTGATATCGACCATTCGGCTCGTAAGGGTCCGACTGATAGTACATTCTGTCCCAGGCTGCGAGGCAGCTCTTGCCGTGAAAGCTCAGCCAGTGGGAGATGCCTGCTCCCATAATGGATGCCTTGAACCTGTTGGTCTGTGCGACGGACCAGGCAGCGATATAGCCTCCGTATGACCAGCCGGATACCGCGAGCCGATCTGCATCCGCAATGCCGGTTTCGACAAGCGAGTCGACACCGAGCAAAACGTCCTCGAAGTCCTTCCCGCCCATGTCGCCAAGTATCGCTTCCGTGAATTTCACACCCCAACCCACCGATCCCCGATAGTTGGGTAGAAAGACGGCGTATCCTTCGTTCGCGAGAAGCTGACACCAACCGAACTGGGCGTAGTATCTGGAGCCGCTGACTGCGGAGGGGCCGCCGTGGACACTCACGACGAGCGGGTAGGATTTACCTTCCTCGTATTCGACTGGCTTGATCAGAAGGCCCTGCATCTCCCATCCATCCGCACCCTTCCAGTGATGAACCGAGGTTTCGCCGATCGATAGTTCGCAGGCCTGCGGATGGTGATCGGTCAACTGGTTCCACTGGCAACTGTTTTCTCCCGGCGTTCCGACCCAGATGTCGCGGGGGCGGTCAGGATCCTCCAGCGCGATTGCCACCGTTCCTTCGCCTGATCTCGAAAATCTGGGCCAGAAGGCTTCTGCAACTGCTGCTTGTTTCCACCAGAGCGAAGTGTGGTTGTCTCCGATAGCGGAGAGGCGATGCAAACCTATTCCGCCTCTTTCGTTGGCGATGGCGAGCAGGGCTTTCCCATCGGGATCCCACACCATCCATCCAATGCTGGCCACCATCCCTTCCGTCAGGTTCTCCGAACGCTCTCCTTCGGAATCAATTTTCCACAGATCACCCGATACGCATCCCCGATCGCTCCAGCTGGAGGAGATGAAGGCCAGATGATTTCCGTCAGGAGACCAGACGGGCAATGCTACCTGGCGATCGGATTTCCAGGTGATCTCCGACGGACCGTTCAGGGCGAAGGTGACGAGGTAATTCGAATACCAGGACCACTCGTAGGGTTCATCGGAAGTGACGGCTGTGATTCTGGATGAGACGGGGTGCCAGGCGAATTCCCAGATCTGGACCCCTTCAGGAGAGACACAGTTTACTTCTCTGGTGGCGAGATCGATCGTCCACAAACGGATCAGTTTCGGGTCTTGCTCGAAGGTGACGGGATCGTTTTCAGATTGGATCTGCTCGTCTTCCATCAGGAAGGCCAGCTGTCTCCCATCGGGTGACCACTGAAGCGCATTCAATCCCCGAGGTGAGGGGATCGTTCCCTTGACGTCCGTGAGGGGTTCAGCTTCTCCGCCATCGAAGGTGAGCAAATGAACCTGGCGCACACCCTCTGTTTGTCTGTCCGACAGGAATGCGAGGCTGTTCCCGTCTGGCGACCACCTGGGCAGGTTGTCTGTGCGCGAACCATGCGTCAACTGCCGTGTTTCGCTTCCGTCTGTGTTGACGAGCCAGATGTTAGACTTCGGCCACTTGGTGTCGGATTTGAAGGAATCGCCCAGGACATATGCCACCCGCGTCCCGTCTGGTGAGATCTGGGCATCTTCAACGTTCTTGAAAGACAGGACGTCTTCGGGTGTGAGCTTGCGCAAGGGCATGTCAGACTCCCTGAAGTTATTGTGAGGGTGATATTCCCCGGATGTTGCGTCGATGTCTGGCCGACTTGATGCCACAGGTTCTCTCAAGACATAACGAACCCTGGTGACCGACTGTGTACGAACTTGTGATATTGACGAGTTGATCGTTCACCAACATCCAATCGTCCAACTAACTTCTGGTCGGAAGGTCCGGAGGAGGTGTTCCCACAGCGGAAGTTCCCCCGACAAGAAATGGCTCTGCATTTCCCCAGAGCTTCGATCCATCCGGGCTGAGTATCGGTTCGGCGGAGTATTGGGCGAGATAGGTCCGGCGCATGCGTGAAGTGGTGTTCGTTCCACTTGAATGAAAGTTCACGCTGGTGAAGACGGCGATACTGCCGGCGGGTACGAGTACAGGAATGCCGGGTTCGTCCCCAAAATAACCTACCATATCATTCGATCCTTCCTCACGAATATGTTTCACCCAGGAGCGGATTCCTATATGGGAGAAGGGCAGGACGTGGACCGTTCCGTTTTCCTCGGACATGTCGTCCAGGGCGCACCAGCACGTGAGGTAAGGTTTGTGATCGGGATATCCGACGTATCCGGAGTCCTGGTGCCAGGAGAATTTCATTCCTGTATCCGCACCTTTCACCACGTACTGTTCCCAGAAGAGGTAGGCGTTTTCTCCCAGGGTGGCCTGGCAGATTTCTGACATGAGGTTACTGTAGAGAAATTCTTTCAGTCGTGGTTCGGTTCTGAAACAGTTTGAAAGGAAATAACGTTTGTCCCTGTGGTTGATCCCGATGACATCCGTTCCTTCCCGATCCATTTCTTCGTTTTTGAGGTCGATGAATCGCTGGCATTCTCCCCTCAAGAGCTGTAGATGATCTTCCGGAATGACCTGTTCCAGGATGAAATAACCCTCTTCTTCGAACTGTTCTTTTTGTCTGGTTGTCACGACGGCCATCACGCACTCCTTAACAGATGCGGGTTCCTCAACGTGAGAATCTACTGGAGAACTCGATCCAGGGATGCGTCCTCATTCACCCTGATGAGCGTTTCGTATTCGGGCGCCAATTCGCCTTCTTTCAGAAAGAGAATATCGAACGGCGTGTCGCTCTCGAGCAGGTGAGCCACCTCTTGCATGCCTGTCTGAAGAACCTTTCCGTAAGGCACTTCGCTTGCGTTTTTAGAGTCGAGCGCCATGTGCCGGCTGAACCACATTCGGGGCTCGGCATGATCATAGTAGGTGTTCAGCGTGTATTGATCGCAGAGATATCCCCAGGGAAAGGAGACTGCGGTTGCAGGCGCTGCTTCCATTGCACCCTGGTTGCGCTCGACAAACTGTCTGAACGCTTGTGTGTACGCAAGCTGCTCTTCGAAGGGTACGTGATGTGCGCGATCTGAGGTCCAGAACCAGAAATACGAGGCGCCTCTGCGATAGGCCATTGGAAAAAGCAGTTCGGTCGCGTTTGCATCCGTTTGCCCATATACCGCAACACCCCACTTCCCCTTGAAACGCCCGGCAGCCCCGGCAAACAGGGCAAGGTGGTAGCGAATGCATGCATCCGGGTCACTGGGAAAATCCACGTTCAGCACGTTTTTTACCAACTCGGAGAACCAAACCGGCCGGATACGGCTTTCAAAACACCACCCCCCTATGCCGGCCTCCATTTCGTACCATGCCGAACTGGCCACTGTTTCCCAGCAAGGATAGTCCGGCTGCAGCAGTTCGTATTCCGAGAAGGCATATCCTGCCTGACCGAGAAGCTTCTGGAGATCCCGCTGTCCATAGTTTCCGTTTCCTTCATACCGTCCTCTTGTGAGTTCACACAGGAGCGTTGCAGCGGCTCCAGGTGTCTGGATCTGATCGGCGAGGTGATTCGACATGATCAGCCAGGCAGGTTCGTCCATGTACATGACCGAACCGAGAAAATTGCTTCGGTAGAGCAGGTCCGGGCTGCTTTCGTAGGTTTCGCGAATCAGAAAGAACACGGGTTCCTCTAGGACATGGTCGAGATGCTCAGCAGGAACGCGGAAAATGTTCATTCCGGCTTCGATCATGCGCTGATAGTCGCCAGGGCCGAGTTGCGTGTACTCATAGTCCTTATCTTCTTCTGTCCAGGATTCACCCGGGGGATGAAGACGGCCGACACCTGTGTCGCGGAACGGTCGGCTTGTCCCAATCAGGATTTCCTCATCGAGAGACAGTTTTCGAACACCTTCAGTTTTAAAGAGACAGTCGTCAGTTCCAGTCTCGGTCTTCCGGATTCTCTGACCTAGATAGCTTCCCTCGCTGAAGAAGGGCATTACCCGATCACTGTGGGTGTTCGACCTGGGTAAGAGGTGTTCGAGGAGTCCAAGCTTCGGGGGTATGGCATTTCCGGTCTTCCGGGAGACGAATTCAAGAGGCGCCCCTTCTCCGGGAAAAATACAATATCTGAGAATCTGGGTATCGGAAGGGCCAGGAAACAGAAAATCCAGGGAGGTGACAAGGAAGGAGATAGAAAAGAGACGTGTCCGGTCCTTCTGGAAGTCTAATTGTATCCAGCTGTTTGAATGCTCCGCAGCGGTGGATCGTCTCAGTACGAGATGAGACAAACCCGGTACCGGGGAATGGCCACCAGGGAACTCATATCTTGCCCAGGTTTCTGTCATAGGTCTCAGTGTCTTAGATGTCCAGGATGACTTGTGCCGATGGGCTCAGTCGGTCGCGGGTTTTCTGTGTCAGGAATTCCTTCTGGTTCGTCTGCTGAGGTCGGTTTCGGCGACAGAAATAGGCGTGCATCCCACGGCGGAGACCGTCTGACCGATTGAGCGTTCCACCGTGCCACGTGTGCGAGTTGAAGATGACGACCGTTCCCGCCTTTGCGGTGAGGATGATCTCGTCCGGATGGGGCTCCGAGGGATCCGCCATCACATCTTTCGGTAGCTTTCCCGAGAGGTGGGAACCGGGTACCACTCTGGTGGCGCCGTTTTCTTCGGTAAAGTCCGTGAGGAGCCAGATGGAGTTGCACACGTGAAAGTCAGGAAGCCCATTTCGTCCACCGCTCGCGTCGAGGGCCTCCCCGAAGTCGGCGTGAAGTCCCTGCAGGCCGCATCCCGGCAGCGCAGCCCGGCTGTTGAGGGATGACAGCTTGAAATCATTGGACAATACGTGACCAATACCCGCGAGCAGAACAGGATGGGTGAAACAAATTTCGAAGATCGGATCCTTATCCACAAGATTGCTGAGCCGGAGAGTTCCTTTCTCCTGATGGACCTCTTTCCCGGCGTCTTCACCTTCCTGTAGCTCCAGGGTTTCAAGGCGATCCACGAATGCCTTGATTTGGTCAGCGTTCAAGATACCCGGGAGTGGCAGGTACCCATTCGTGTCGAGATAGTCGATTTGTTCGGCCGAGAGAGATGTCTCATCTACGCCGAGATCTGCAAGTGCTTGTGTAAGTGTCACTTTGTTTCCTCAGGGGCTTTGATTGTGAGATTTCAAGGCGGAAGATGGACTTTCTGCCTTGTGACGATCTGATGCTGGATCAATATAGAAAACTCGCATTGCAGATCAAGCGTTCTTTGGGATCACATCGGGCACATGTTGACATCATTCAGGCAGGTCTGTAGCATGTAAGCTGTTGGGTGGAAGAAGATAGATACATCTGTTGGTATGTTGCTCGAAGCGCCACAAATCTATGAAAACAGTATATGGCTAAGAAAGAAAAAGTAGACCGACGGACGATTTCGATCCATTGTGCGAAGTGCCGTACCCTGCTGTACAAGTATCACAAAGGAGGACGCGGCGGGTTGGTGAAGTGCATTGTGGAACGGATTGTGGATGACAGAACGAATGGAGATTTGAAGTGTCCGAAGTGCGGTCAGGAATTCGCCAGAGATCAGATGATGAGTGGAAAGCCTGCACACAAAATCATACAGGGTAAAATCTATACCAAAGGGATGAATCGGAAATAGTGCAGGGTGGATCAGTGGCGGGTGATCAGAAATGAAAGGCGTGATCCCGGTTCGGTGAAGCGTAGTTGTAAAAGTAAGACCATAGAATAATAGCTTTCTTT
>CAVOEZ010000052.1:0-11626 GCA_963694355.1 Latescibacteria bacterium UBA2968
GCGGATTGGCCATTACCCTCAGCCTGCCGTCATCGATCCAGACCCGCTCTCCTCCCTCGACCCACCAATGGTCGGGAGGTTCGGAATCATAATTGCCAAACTGTTCCGAGTACAGGACTTCTCCCCCCTTCATAAAGCATCTCCTCGATATCTGAATTCAGCCCTCAAAAGCCCGCGTAAATGGGTGCTCAATCGTTTTGCCTCTGAACCTTTCTTCTTCCTTCGTACCAGATTTCAAAAGCATTTCCTGCCGGTCCCACCAGGCAGAGCGCATAGAACGGGGCGTATATGCTCTCCTCCAGCCGCAGAAACATCTCGACGAACGCGACCAGAAACACCACCACACACTGTCCTTTTCTGCTCCTCACCGTGGTTCTGGGATCCGTAATCATAAAGAATATGAACAGTTGGTACATAGGTCCGGTCAGTGGAGAAACGATGGGCAGGAGCGCTTGCCCCGTGATCAATCCTCTCACCCAGGCGAAAGCAAGAAAGGATGCCACATAAGTCAGGCAAATATGCAGCCTGTTCACACGCCACACGGTAAGGAGACCCAGACCCCAGATGGGAAGCAGCACCCAGAGATCGTTCCCCCACTGGATGCTCAGCCCCGCAACCGTCTCCGGCGCCGTGAAAAGCATCACGCTAACGCCCAGATTGGAAGGATTCCACAGATGCCTGCCTCGCCAGCGGAGTACATACTTGGAGAAAATCGAGGTCAAACTGCAAACGACATAGGGCCATAGATAAAGAGACCGAATCAGGATCCCCACACTGATACCGGTGATGTATCCGCTCACCAGATTGGGCTCACGTTCATCCGAAAACCGCCCCAGGAAAACCTCTGCCAGCACGGCGGAGGTGATGGCCACAAGGGTCATCCCCAAACCCTCGAGAATACCATATGACATCTGGTAACCGGCAAGGACACCGGTAATCAACAGTGGCGGAAGAAAACGCGTGAAGCCCAGAACATCCATCTGGACCCTATCCTGCTTCAGCGTCTTCATTCCGGCTCCACAAGCACATGATACCTGTCCAGTTCGGGTTGCTTCACGTTCTGAGTGCGCCCAGAGGGCCAGCGGATTTGCATACCCTCTACCCCAGATGTCTTACCTAGCCCGAAATGCAAGCGTCGCTGATTCTGTGCAGAAACTCCAATACCTCCGGACACCTCCTGCACCTGCGCCCCTTCCTCCCACACAACCCGAACACGTGCGCCGATGGCGCTCCTGTTGCTGACACTTCCCATGAGGTCCACACCGATCCACCTGTGATCTGAGTGTGTCTGATTCTTATAAATCAGCAGGGGGCCCCGCTGATTGGCCACAACGATATCCAGGAAACCCCGGTTCCACAGATCGACCATTGCCACAGCCCGGCCATCGTACCGGTCTTTCACCCCCACCTGGAAGCCAACCTCGCTGAACCTCCCCGCGCCGTCATTTATCCACAAGCGCTTGCGCTGGTTTCCGGCAAGACTCCTTCCCTGCATAGATGGCCAATTGGATGCATCCTGAATGATATCCCTGTATCCACCCGAAATTTGCGAATAATCATACCAGTAGTCGGAACCCACATCCCCGGAGACAAATCCATTTGTAACATACAGGTCGAGAAATCCATCGTTATTCAGATCCCCAAACTGGGCGCCAAAACTCCATCCTCCCAGTTCCACGCCGAACTCGTGCGCCAGATTGGAAA
Source organism: Latescibacteria bacterium UBA2968 (assembly GCA_963694355.1). Taxonomy (GTDB): domain Bacteria; phylum Latescibacterota; class UBA2968; order UBA2968. Next base: position 1,705 of record CAVOEZ010000052.1, read on the forward strand.
ACGTCAATCCACCAACTGATTCTGAGATCCACAGATTGTTCCCCTGCAGAAGCACGCCCCCTTCTGAAATATTCGTCTCGTAAATGCCGAGACTTCCCGTGTTCAGGACATCTCCAAATGACACATTCATACCGCTCTTCGGCTGCCTTCCGATACCGGACTGGAATCCAATTTCTTCAAATCGACCGCCGCCCTGGTTCACAAACAGCTCCGATACGCCGTAGTCGTTTGCCAAAAACAGATCCGGGAAGCCATCGCCGTTCAAGTCTGCAGCCCCGGCAGCGAGTGTCCAGCGTCTGCTTGTGGATCCGAGCCGCTCCGTCTCATCTACAAAGCGACCGTTGCCATCATTTCGCAGCAGGAAGTTGCGACCTCCATTCCGGGCGAACTCGAAACTCTCGGGCATAATTCTGGTCGTTTTCAGCGCCCACAGGTTGAGATCTTCAGGCCAGTACCCGGCCAAAAACAAATCCAGATTCCCATCCAGATCGAAATCCAGCCAGATGGCGCTCCCTGCATTCACCCACTTGGGCAGCCCGGCTTTCTCGGTCACCCTGCTGAATCGAACCCCCTCCTCGTTCCGAAATAACTCCGGACGTCCCCACCTGTAAAGAAACAGGTCTTCGTAGCCGTCATTGTCGTAATCGCCCCAAACAGCACCCATCGAAACGCCATCTGCAGGCGTGTTTAGATCGGCCACTCCCAGATCTTCAGCAACATCCAAAAACTGCCCATCCCCAAGATTCTTGTACAGCCGGTTCTTCGACCCGTGTGCGCTGTTTGTCACATATAGATCCTGCCAGCCGTCTCTATTGAAATCCACCACGGACACGGCAGCGCCCATGGCTGCCACAATTGGCATAATGGGATTCAGCAGGGGATCCAGCGTGGGGCCCGAATGTAGAAACTCGATTCCGCATTCCCTGCTCACCTCCTTCAGTTCGAACCCATACCTATCCACGGGCAAACCCGGCACAGACGAATGCTCGGACCTGTACCGCATCGCAATGGGGAGTATCAGGAGACCCACAAAAAAAATGGCTGTGATGTAGCGACTGGATCGGGACAAGCGCTCTCCTCACGGTGCAGCCCACCGGGCGGGGATGCACCCGGACTCACACGCAACTCATCTTACTCTGGATACCACATATCTGGTATGGTAGGTCTGCCAGTCTTCCGAGAATCTTTGATAAACCGGCTCCTCTTCCAGAAGTCCGGGTTTTCTTTCGCCGGTCGCCTGCTGCCTGTGAGCGGGCAACGGAAGAACCGTCCTCGACCATTCCGTGTTGTAGTCACCGTCCTTCACCCAACCATCCCCAACAAGCACGAATGACCGGGTCCATCCGGGCCCAGGCTCTTCAGGCATCCTGAATTTCAGCCGCAGCTCGTCCCCTGCATTCAGAATCACGTATCTGTCATCGACCTCGGCCAGCAGTTCCCGGACATCTCCAAACCTTGTGTGGTACCCCTGCAGATCTCGCCAGCGTGGGCTATTGGATTCTATCACATCATACTGCGGAATATCCGGGCGTCGCCGGTCCACAGATCCCGTGTCCGAGAACCCTCTGTATTGCAATTCCGCTGTGGCCACACCCACCTGGACCGTATCCAGATGTCCGGATGTTCTCTTTTCAGCCGTGTAAACCCGGTCCCAATAAATTTCCAGACACGACCGCAATCTCAACCTCTCCGTCTCAACACTTGAAATATCGACAAGAATGGTCTTGTTCTTCCCAGCGGGAAAACCCAGACCCGATTCGAGTGTAACCCACTCCCCATTCACAAAACCATCCAGACTCAATCCCGCGGGCGAAATCATGCCGTTTTGCGACAGAGCAATATTGATCGAACTGTCCGTGGGGTAGATCCAACCCGTGGCAACCAACCAGTCGGCAGCCTCACTCCCAATATCCATCTCGACCCAATGATCCTCTGTGACGCCCTGATATTTTCCCAGTTCGAAAGAATCCACATACTCGCCATCTTCATTGGCCAGCAGATCCGTCACGTCCAACCCGAGCTCGTCCACGGCTCGCCCCAGAGCGATCGGTTGGCCAATACTCTTGATTCCCAGATCGGGCACGGATCTTGTAAAGCGTTCATCCACAATCACATCTACCTCTGCCGAATGATCCACTACAAGCAAGGACACGTGGTCCACGAAATGGGTTTCCCACAACTCCGCCGTAATTCGCAGATCGTAGAACCCATCCCGGGGCACCATCCATTTCGAAGGGATCAGGATGCGATCTTCGGTCTGATCGCTTCCAGCGGTAACCTGTGCGTTGATCCGCATGCCCAGAGGAGAGCGCCACAGAAAATCTTTAACGAACGTCATTTTATTTCCGTCAAATCCGAATACCCACGGGCAGGATCCCTTCAATCGCTGTTCTGCGAGAACTGTCTGGTCTGCGCTCACTCCGAATTCTGCCTGGACTGTTCCGTTTGGCCACTCCACTCTCAAGACATCGGCCTTCCTGCGTTCACCCAGACCGAAGTGGACCGGCAGAACCGAAACGGGTCGAATCTGAGCACTATTCATCGCGTGGAGTGTCACCTCCCCACCCAGGGCGAATGTGTTCATCCTGCCATCGCCCCGGCTGCTCCTTGTGCGCGGTCGAATGAACTGCCAGTGGTATCCTGCGGAGCCGCTCGCAGTCAGCAGAGTCGCGTGCCCGGACCTGTTCCTCCCAACCAGATCCAGCAATCCGTCACCGTTGAGATCTGTCACACCATCCACACCGAAGCCTGCTGGGAGCTCGACTTCCAACCTGTCTGTGCCTCCAGAAAGCCATATTCGGGATCGCCTGGATCCGGTCACCAAGAAATCACTACTGCCATTGTTATCCAGATCCTGGACAAACAAGCGCTCTCCATCTCCCAGACCAAACTCCATCGCAGAGAGCTCTTTCGTCTGATTTCCCCATCCCTGAACACCGACACGAGTCAGACAGGCAAGGTCCAGGAGCTCATCGCCATCCAGATCTGTCACCGCGAGATCCTGCACGCCGTTCACCACATCGGGTAAACTCTCGAACTGGCCACCTTGTGCGTTGGTATACCTTCGCGCGACTCCTTGCCCACCCACGACACCCAGATCTCCATCACCATCCCCATCCAGATCTGCCCATACAAGGTTCTTGATGCCGCTACTCTCTGACACGAACGCCAGCGCGTCCCAGCTTCCGTCTCCATGATTCCGGATGGCAAGATTCGGTCCTCCGCGTCCGCCAAGTACCATGTCGAGATCGCCGTCCAGCTCCAGATCAACGGCCCAGGCGCCCGTGTAACTTCCCTGGAGCACCTCCGCGGACAAAGCGGTCCGGGAGCTCCAATCCAGAAGGGTATCCTCTTGACACACGAACAGACGCAACCCGTCCTCGCCGACCAGCACCAGGTCAAGATCGAAGTCGTTGTCGAAATCGATCGGCAAAATGCCCGCACTGCTGGAAGTCCCACTGCCACCGGGGAACAGCAGGGCGGACCGCTTGCGTGATATACTCAAAACGCGGCCCTCCGAAATACCGAAGAGTTCCACAGAATCTCGCCCGGTCGGCTTCAATGTATCGTAAGACACGCTGCTGTCGATCACGCTCTCCACATAGTCCAAAGTTGCGTCTGGAGGCGATGGCCCTGTCCTCGAATTGGCAATCCTGAGAAAGGATTTGATCGGATCACCTGAGTCACGGTCTGGCCGACTCAGAACGGCTGCATCTCTGCGATACGATGGCACACGGGCAAGGGCATTCTTGAGAAATGCAATATGTGTTCTGGACTCTCTGACCCGGCCTGAGGCAATTGCCTGTTTCGCATTTCCCAGCTGGCCAATGGCGACATCCGGCCATCCCGAGGACGGATCGTCCAGCGCTTCAAGCGCCTGGAGGACCGCATCCGCATTGCCCTGTCCAGCCAGGAGGCGCGCACGTTCAATAGCTAGGACCTGATTGTCGGGAACGAGGCGGATCATCCTGTCCATCACCTTCAACACGTCTGAGGTATCCTCGCCAAACCGTTCCATCTCTGCGGCCAGGGCGAAACCCGCCAGCGTGTTCTCTGCGTCCAGATCCCATGCCCTGCGAAAGTATCCGATCGCCTCCTGCGGCGAACCCACGCGCCGATAGTAGTGACCGAGCAGCAAGTGGATCTCACTGTTTTCCGGCGCCAATACCATCGCTTTTTTCAAATAACCCACTGCGAGCGAATCCACTCCCCGGCGCATACTCAACAGCCCCATATTGGACCAGATCGCCGGCTCTCCTGGCGCCAATTCCGTACCCAGTCTCAATGCCTGATCGGCCTCGCCGAACGCACCTATTTCGAGTGCAGTTACCCCTCTGTGAAATGCCGAGGAGACTTCCATGTGGCGGTCCGTACCCGGAATCGGCAGCGGGTCCTCCGAGCACGAAAGAAGCACATAGAAAACCACCAGAATCAGAGGTCTACCCAGAACTCTCATAACCACCTTTCACCGGGATGGAATAGAAGGTTTACTACCGGTCGCGTCTGAGGAACAAATCGACGGACAGAATGCGGGAAGATTTACAGTACAGAATCACGGAAGCCACGATCATCAGAATATCCCTGATCAGTGCATCGGTAAGCGAACCTGCGGCACCATCCAGCCCGAAACATCCACAGGTAATGTCGGCTTCCCTGAACAGATTGACGCCGATGGCCACACCAAAGCTTGCCAACAGAACAGCGGACGCCAATCCGCTGCCTCTTACCCAGAATCCCACCACAAGGCATATTCCAAGCAGGATCTCGATCCACGGAACCACAATCGCGAACCCGTGCACAAGTTCCTGAGGCAGGACATCGTAAGCCCTCACAGTTAAAGCAAAAAGGGCGGTTTCACTTACTTTCGACAGACCCGCCCAAAGCATGGTAACGCCAAGCGCAAGTCGAAGTACGAGCAGCAGAGGCTCGCCAAACCTGGACAGATTCATGGTTTATCCCCTGCCTTCACAGGATAGCCTGAACCCTCCCACTCGGCCCAGCCTCCAAAAAAGGTTCCCACCGAGGTGAATCCGAACTCCTCCGCCAGAATGTTTGCCAGCTGCACACTGGCCTGGCACGAGGCCCCTGAACAATAGGTGATTACCCTGGCGTCTCTGGGGATATCCGCTACCACCTCTTCCCCTTTTGTCTTCAGGTCATAGCCGCGGATGTGCTTCGCACCCGGTATGTGTCCGTTCTCGTACGCCTTGTGCGATCGGGCATCCAGAAAAATCGCATCTCCTTCATCGAATGCCCGCTTCGCCATGGCCAGGTCCACCCGCATCCCTTTGAGATGAAGATTCCAGTTCACATAGTCAGAAATCGTCAATTTTTCAGACCCAATCAATGGAATCCCTGTGCTGGATATTGCGTTGTGAGCAATCCCGATTGCACTGCCCGCCAGCACCAGGATAAGCGCCTTGATCACAGCTCGATTTTTTGTTGTTTCCACGCGAAATTCCCCTCCAGATTTGGTATTCAGATCAGGCCAAGTATACTACTGACAACAGGGCAAGTCAAGGCGCGTACCCCTTAAAGGAAGTGGCTTGACAATCCAACCGGGTTGCCCCATTTTGGCGAACCCGGCATCCTGCCGTGAGCCCACATCCTGCCGCAATCATCCCGGTGGATTTTTCTACAAACTACCAAAACCCTTTATCTCAACCGGAGAATTGTATGACCAAATCACAATTGGCCCTCGATGGAGGCCCCAGGGCCGTTACGAGCGACATGAACGATGCCTGGGAGACCATCACAACTCTCGAGAGAACATTCGTAAACAGCGTCCTGGACAACATCGACGATGCATACAGTCAGATCGATCGCTTTCAGGAAGAGTTCAAAGCCTTCACAGGTAGCAAGCACGCCATCGCGACCTGCAACGGCACCTCCACGCTTCACTCGGCAGTTTTCGCTTCAGGAGCAAAAATCGGCAGCGAAGTCATCGTCCCCTCCGTAACCTGGCACGCCAGCATCACGCCCATACTGCACTGCGGCGCCACACCTGTATTCTGCGAGGTCGACGCCGAGACATATTGTGCAGATCCTGAAGACGTCAGAAAAAGGATCACCGACAAAACCTGTGCAATTATTGTCACCCACGTATACGGCAACCCGGCGGATATGGACGCCTTCCGCGACCTGGTCCACGGAACGAACATCACACTTATCGAAGATGCATCCCATGCGCACGGCGCGTTGTGGTCGGGCAAATCGATCGGAACCCTCGGCGACATCGGGTGCTTCAGTTTACAGGGCAGCAAACCGGTCACGGGGATCGAGGCAGGAATCATTACAACGGACAATGACGACCTGTATGACCAGATGCTCGCCCTGGGCCAGTACGGCCGCTGCGAGCAGCACTTCACTACTGAAAAATTCAAACCCCTGAGAAACATGGGACTGGGCATAAAATATCGCGCCAACCCTCTGGGTATCGCAATGGCACGTGCGCAACTTCAGAGACTCTCGGAGCTGAATGAGAAAAGACGGTCCTGGTTCGACAAAATGGACGGTCTCCTCTCGGCCATTCCAGGAATTCATCCACAAAAGACCTACACTAAGGCATTGCGTGGAGGGATGCTTCTCTATACCGGTGTCATAGACGAAGAAACCATTGGCGCACCCGTATCAACCGTATTAAAAGCCCTCGTGGCGGAAGGTGTCAAGACCACGCCTGCCATCACCCCCTTCGGCTACGGCGCAATGCATACCGAACCCCTATTCAATGAATTTCCCCTTGGCGACCTTGGTGGTCCCTGGGGAGATATGCCGGAAAACGCCAGAAAACCGATGGCACATGGTTCACTGCCCATCAGTGAGAAAATTCACGACTCCTGTTTCTGGCTCACCACACCGGTAGATCCCAGCCCGGAATGGGTTGATCAGGTTGCGCTCGCGTTTGAGAAAGTTGCTTCCAACGGCTCCCGACTGGCTGAAATATCCAAAGCATAGCCGACTCCAGAATCCTCCCAACGACACCTGCACAGGATTACCCAATGCCTCCACTGACCAGGCTATCACCGAATGACCGCGGCCATACCGACAAGGACCCTGCCCTGACCCGGGACGGTACCGGACGACTCTGGGCGACCTGGCACCACTACAGGATGAAAGAAGATCGCATCCTGCTCCGTTCTTTGAAAGGAAACAGACCAGGCCAAATCCTCGAGATCAGCGATGACCCCGGTATCAACTTCCAGCCGCGAATCGCTTGTGACGGCCAGGACAAGATATGGGTCGTCTGGTCTGCGATCCGAAAAGGAAAATGGTGCATCCTCGCCAGATCCGCATCAGGTGATCAATTGTCACCGATCATCACTCTGGGGACGGGCAAGCACGAACAGGCGTTTCCAGCCGTCACCGCGGATCGACAGGGTCACATCTGGGTTGCCTGGTCGTCAATAAGCGGAAAAAACCGCTCCATAATGGGCCGGTATCTCCAGCACGGAAAATGGTCGGACACCATCACGCTTTCACAGGATAGGGGTCGGCACTACCGCCCGGTACTGTGCGGTGGAAACAAGTGCGCCTGGCTGGCTTATCAGACAGAATCTGACGGAGCCTGCGACCTCTTCATTCACCGGTGGCAGACTTCAGGTCTCACCAAAAAGAAAAAACTCAGCCTCACCGATTCCTGGGAACTGTTTCCCCAGATGTGTGATGATGGCGAAGACGGCGTCTGGGCAACCTGGATCGCCACCCACGACGTGAGTAACAGCAAGGGCTTCGTGGATCATAAGGTCGACGCCATGGCTGCAAGATTCGATGGTGTTCGCGTAACACCGTACAAGGGCACCCAACGGACCAAACCGCCGGGATATGTCACACACCTCTACAACGGCTTGCTCGGAAGAAACTGGTATATGGGTTTCGTCGGTTGGAGGCGCCGCCCACAGATTGTTCGCACCGACACGGGAACGGTCTGGGTGTTATTCGAGCAAAAGGAGGATGAAAATGTCAACAGGCACGGACCGGATTCCATCCTCTACGGAAAGCGGTTAACCGGCTCAGAAAGATCACAGACTTTTGAAGTTGGTCGGGACAGGTATGCGTGGACGCTTAATGGCGACCTGGAGATTTTGAACGGCAAGCTGCCGTTAGCCGCACAGATTCCACAAGAGAAGTACTATTCGGATATCTGCGCCGGCTACCTGGATCTGAACAAGGTCAAGAAAGCTGCCACCCTCCCGGCTTCGGAATGGAATCACTGGAAGCCGATTTCCCTGCCGCAACACCCCAAACCCTCGCGACGACCCACACTTTCCAACGATGGCAACAACTACAAGCTCTACTGGGGCGATCCTCATTGTCACGGGAACCTCTCGGGAGATGCTGAAGGCGAGATCGACGAGAACTATTTGTATGGGAGAACCAGGTCAAATCTGGACTTCATGGCTGTAACCGACAATGATGCGATCTACGATAACATCCTGACACCCTCGGAATGGGCATTGATTCGAACCGAGGCCGAGCACCACAATGACCCGGGCAGATTCGTCACCTTCTCCGCCTACGAGCGAACAGCATTGATGGACAAAGGGAAGGGGCCCAACCACCGAATCATGCTGTTCCCCGAAGATGAGGGACCTCTGTATCACTGGACGGAGCCAGATACGAATTCCCTGCGCAAATGGGTCAACCGGATGAAAGGTGTCGATGCCTACACCTTCCCGCATCACGCCACCTGGTCGGCCATACCCAGCCAGCAGATCGGCGGTGTCGAAGTCTGTTCAGCCTGGGACATATACATCCAGATGAGAAACACCATACCCGCCCATCTGAAAAAGGGATACAAATTGGCATTTCAGGGCGACAGTGATTCGCACCGCATCGTGCCGGGACAAGGCGGTGCACTTACAGGTGTATGGGCCAAAGATCTGACCCGGAAATCCATCCTGGAGGCCCTTAGAGACGGACGTTGTTTCGCCACGAATGGCAACAGAACCGTTCTGGACTTCCGCGTGAACGGACAGCCCATGGGTTCTGAAATCGTTTCGAATGAGAAAGTATCCTTGAGGATAAGGGTCGACGCACCCAGGACGGTGGAAACAATTACCCTGTTCCGAAACGGAAAAGTGTTCGAAGAAATTGAAGTCGGGCAGAAGAAAGCCGTGTGCCAGACCACAGACCTCCCGGAGATCGGTACTCACTTCTACTACATCGAAGTGAAACTGGCGTCCCTGAAGCGGACGCCAATGGGTGCGCGATGCGGCAACCTCCAGGTCGCCGAGGGTGACTTCGCCTGGTCGAGCCCGATATGGGTCACATCCGGCACCTCTAAAACCAAGCCCAAATGAGCAAACGCCGCAAACAGAACCCGGCGGACAGTCCGCGCACACCGTGGCCCCTCGAGATTCCGTTCCTGCTCAGCCTTCTCGCGCTGATTCTTTTCTGGACCCAGTTTCAGATCCTCCACAAACTCGGCACCCTGCCGCCGACGGATCGATTCGCCTCACCCTCCCTGTTCTGGCAGGCCGCCGGACAGACCCTCGCCTTGACACAGACCGAAATATCCATTCTTCTGAGCATACCCGCCATAGTAGCGATCCTGATCTTCATGGAGTTTCGAAGGGGACGCTTCACAACTTTTCTGAATCTGGTATTTCAAACTGAGCGCAGAACGCTGGTATTGCTAACGTGCGTCAGTCTCGTATCTGTAAGATTCTATCTTGCCAGGGGCGAGCTCTCCTGGTCCGCGGACACGGCTGTTCACACCAGCTACCTCTGGCTGGCCTCCAAAACAATCGCCCTGGGCGAACTCCCAATCTGGACGAACATGTTTGGGAACGGATCGCCATTCCTGCAATTCTACGGGTTTCTGTTCTTCTACATCGTAGGAGTGATCGACCTCTTCTTCGGGGACTTCTTTTTCAGCACAAAAATTGTGATGGTCTCCGCACACGTCCTCTCCGGAATCGGG
>CAVOEZ010000053.1:0-11530 GCA_963694355.1 Latescibacteria bacterium UBA2968
AAGTTCGATAAAATGAATTTCCGACTGGATTCAGGAAAAAAAATTCGGGCGTGTCTTTTGACAAAACCTTTACTGGCGGTCTGGTTCTTCCTGCTTTGTTTTCCGGGCATCCATGCCGTGCATGCGCAGTTGGATCATGGAGATGAAATTGTGACTGTTGTTGGCACGAACCGGGTGAGGGTGCGTACCCACCCGGTATTCAGGAAAGACGGTAAAGACACGTTCATTCGCTGGATCAACCGTGGTGCACAGTTAAAAAGAATTGGTAAACGAGGCGACTGGTACGAGGTTTCGCTTTCGGACGGCATTCGCGCCTGGGTCAATCAAACCTATGCGAAGGAGGGCATTGCGCGGGACCTTCTGGAAGTACGGCCAAACAAACTCAACGTAAGACAGAAGCCATCTACCCGGGCCGGAATCGTTTCAAGGGTTTCCCGGGGTGATCTGCTCTCGGTTGTGGAAAAATCGGGCGTGTGGTATCTGGTCATGCTACAGGATGGAAAAAGGGGATATATTCGTGAAGATCTGGTCACGCTCCGGCCATTGAATCCCAAGAAAGCGATTGTATCAACAGAATCAATCGGCAAGCCAGAGCCCAAACCAGCCCCCGAGCCAGCCCAAGCCGAAGGTTCGTATTTCGAGCAGGGCAAGAGACATCTCGCGGAGGGCAACAGCAAGCAGGCGATCGAGGCATTCAAGCAGGAGGTGGAGAGACGGCCCCGCAATAGCGACGCGCATTTTGAGCTCGCAAAGCTTCTTCAGGCGTCGGCGGATGTTCAGGGCGCAATCGACCACTTCAGGCAGTCCATGAGGGGCGATCGGTCAAAGCCGGAGGCCAAATTCTACATCGACGCGCTCCTGGAAGTCCAGGCGGATACACTTGCACTCGATCCCAGTTCCTCAGCTTTGCTTGACGAAGAGAAGGAATGGACAACTGGTTTTCTGGGCAATGCCACTTATGTTCTTCCTGGCGCGGCCATTGGGGCGTTGCTGTTCCTGATCGTTCTGGGCCTTGTTTTCAGAAGGAAGCGGGCATCACGGATGGGGCGCCCTGCCTACAAGAGACGAACGCCCGACGCGGGATTCGATTCGATCCTCAAGTATGCGGTTGAGAAACGGCCGCTCCTGCGTGCGATAGAGCAGGCAGAAGAAAAGCGTGCAGAAATGGACGAGGCGCTCCAGCAAAGATTCGACGCTTTCGGAAAGGAGTCGACGTCAGGCAGTCCCAAATTGCCCGCGGTGGTTTCAACAGAGGCGTTGATGAAGCGTGTCGAAGCCCTTCGTAAGACTATTGTCAGTCAAGAGGAACGAGCCCAGATATATGCGGATCTGGTGGTGCTCCAAAACGAAAAGATAGATGCACTGGACGAGGAGATCGAGGCGCTTAAGAAACTGATCAAGATGGACTATGCTGAAAAAGCAAAGCAGCCCGCATCAGGCAAGTCTGCAAAACCCGGGCAATAACACTCTGGTAGGGGGTACTGTTTCGTGTCCTGGGGCGAAGGTCTGATTTTCGCCCCGTTTTCTTTGGGTACTATTGATGAGGAACAGGATTTACGAGTATCTGGAAGGTCGTTGTGCTAGAAGCGAAGAAATTGCGGTGGAGGTTCTCAAGTTGGCAGGCGCTTCGGGAGTGGTTGCGGACAAGATCGTGCAGGCTGCCGTTTCTGATGATACGCGGATTTCCAGAGACGCCGAAGGGTTCTGGTTTCTGAAACCAAGTGCACGTTCAATACAGAAAACTGCCTTTCTCAGCCTGAGCCCGAAATACTCCGTAAATTCCGGTTTCCCTCAACTTGAATCCCTTTCGGCCGTCCGGTTCAACACCACAGGTCCCCAGGCCCTCTTTGGCGAAACACGACTGCAGGGTGAAACCGAAAAGGCTGGTTTCTTGTGTTTTGCGAGATTCTGGGATGGCGCTGTTCCTGTTGCATTTCGGCTCAATGGTGTCCTGAGTGCCACCAATAGGACCAGTCGGAGGGTGAACGGAAAATCACTGATGGATGAAGGCATTTGCTTGTTTCGGCTGGGCAGACTTATGTACCCGGATCAACCGATCCCCTCTATTGAGGCACTTGCAGATGCAGTGGGAGTTGCCTATGTGACTGAGCGTGAGTGCGATGGGGAGGCACAGCTTCAAGCGGAGATTTTCTTACACCTCCTGGGACGAGTAGGAAAAGACATATCCACGGTTGAAGAGCTGCTTTATCGTTTGCATCCAGATGATACGCCCCTGGATTTCGAGGCGTACGCCTTCGACGAGAGGTATCTGAATGACCTGCCGCAGGATCCAGGAGTCTATGTGATGAGGGACCGGACAGGTACGGTCATATACGTGGGGAAATCAGTGAATTTGCGAGAACGCGTTGGCACCTATTTCGCCAAACGCAGCACAAGTTCGGAAAAGACGAGAGGCATTCTGGAGAGGATCTGGTCCGTGGAAGTGGAGGTTGTGGGGTCAGAGCTCGAGGCGCTGTTGCTTGAATCCCAAATGATTTCGAAGAGTAGACCCGAGTTCAATACCCAAATGGAAGTCCACATATCGGAGGAGACCAGTCAAAGGGAAATTCACTTCGTCCTGCTATTGCCTTCGTCAGATCCCGAGAGCCTGGAACTCTTTTGTGTCAGAAATGGGAAGGGCATCGATCGTATTCGCGTGCGGCGAGACCTCGCGGACTGGGTGCACGCCAGGGATGAGATCTCCGGATATTTCCATGACACCATAGTCGACAAGAACGGGTTGTCCGAAGAGGATCAACGAGATATAGAGATCTTGAAGAGATGGATGAAAAAATATCGTGATCAGGTGAACTGGGTGGACATGGATGACAGCGAAGATACGATGCGGGTACTCGAGGAGTATGTGCAGAATTGCGAGTCCGAGGGATGGGAGAAAGTATGGCGGGTGTAGCCTGCAGCGCCTGTCAAATATCCAGTTCGAGACCATCGTGGGCGAGGATGACCTCGCAGGATCTTCCCGACGCCACGTGCTTGAGGTAGCTCTTGCTACGTTCGAATTTTTCTTGCAGTCGCCCATCGTCGCTGAGATGATCGTGGTGAAACAGTACGATTCGTTTTACGCCGGCGTTTACTGCAATGTCCACACCTATAAATGGCGTGCTGTGACCCCAATCGCTCTTTTCGAATGATTCGATCAACCCAAAATGTGCGTCGAATATGAGAATGTCCACATTGCGGTAGAAATCGTAATACTTCTCCATATGACGAGGCGTGGGATTGTTGTATGAAGCATCGCTGGCGTAAACCAGTGTTCCTGAACTGTTCTTGAGTTTGTAAGCATAAGAATCGCCTGGGTGAACCAGTTTCAGGGTGTTGATATTGAATCCGTGCAGTGTTTTCTGCTTTGACGGTGACAGCTTGTTGAACCGAATATCCGCAGGCATGTTCTCCAGCAGAACCGGAAAATTGAATTCATGGTGTTGGTTGCGGAATCTGTCTTTCAGGTGCGTGTGGCACCCCCAAATATCGATCTTGTTTCCGGGTACGAACGCCGGATGAAAGAAAGGGAATCCGCACACGTGGTCCCAATGGGTGTGGCTCATCAAAATATCCACCTGCCCGCCCACCCTGGGCCATTCCTTCATCCATCAGACGGCGACCCAGCTCTTTCAGACCCGAACCTGCATCGATGACCAGTCGCTTTCCACCTTCTGTCACTTCAACGCAGGGGGTATTTCCACCAACCGTTCCCCCTTCGAATACGGGGCGTGAGCGCACGAATCTTCTGACGGCTGCAGGTGTTGAGGTATCTACACCCTTGGCGGACACGAGGAGATCCACCATTTTCTGTTCGAGCTTTTCAGGGGACAGGGGGGATGGAACGGACCCTCTGACGCCCCAGAATTTGACGTGCATGTTTAACTCTTTCCCGCAAAGCGGTGCCATTCCAGAGGAATAAACACGCCCGAGTGAAAGGTGAGATCCGACATGTACTGTAAAACCAACGCGTTAGTATATGGTATGGTCATCTTTTTGTCAAGCTGCTGGAAATCGGGATGTATTTGCAAGAGAGGGAGTTGACCTACCAGAAAATTTTCACCGATCACTTTCCACATATGTATTCAAGTGTCTCCACGGCCTGTTCCAAACTGGCCACCACAAAGTCTGCCCTGGCGTCCAATTCCTTGAGCGCGTGACGAAACCTTGGTCCGTGGACCACAAGCACAGGTTTATTGTATCGAGACGCCTCACTGATATCGCTTGACGTATTCCACTGTCTGTAATTTCCATGTTCCTCATCGAAAAAAGCGACGAGGAGATCACATCGTGCAACCCAGATTCGTGTTCTGAGATCGTTCACCTTACCTCCCAGATCATCCTTAATTCCGGGAAAAAATCCGGAATCCCCGAGATCCGGTTCGGTGATGCCCTGGATCTGTACACCAATATCGTCACTGAGTCCGTGATCCTCGCAAGGACCTCTAAACGTTATGTTCAGACCTCTGGCTGCACACAGGTCACGGACGTGATCTCTCCACCCACCGTGAATGTGGCCGGCAAGATATACAAGCAGGGTTTCTGTATCTGGCATGGTCAGCACTTCCTTCCAAAAAATGTTCTAGATTATATTCAGTTTGATTATGGCTTCCATAACCGGACAGGCCTGACTAGCGGAATTTTTTTGAATCCTGCACTCAGGTTTCACGATTGCCAGCAAGTCCCGGATGAATAACGATGGGTAAAACGCAACTTTCCAGACCGACTGTGGTTAGCCAACGACTTGCACGCGATGAATCGGGTCCATGGATTACGAGAAAATCGGTTCTGTTCCAGTTGGGATCTTTACTGATACTTGCGAGTATCCTGTTGACGATATATTTCAGATCACGGACCTACATATTGTTTGGCGTATCAGGACTATTGTTTCTTTGTGCGTTATTTTTCTGGTGCTTCTGGTCCGCAAGCAGGAAGGACGACCGTGTACTGCTTCGTAGCGTAAAAAACAAGTCGGAGGAAAGTCAGCCGGAGGAAATGTTGTTTTTCGGACACTCTCCCTGGATCTTCGACAGGCCTTCGTTGTTCCTCACCGGCCTGCTCTTCATTTTCGGTGGCGTCGCGTTCGTGCTGTTTTCAGGCGACATCTATTTCTTGCTTCTGAGCGTATTCGGGATGGTCTTCATGATGCAGGTCTGGAGTTTCTGGCAGTTGAATTCATTTACCATGACCACGGAGCGTGCAATATTCCAGCAGGCCTATCCTTCGAACGCGTACCTGGAGATTCTTCGCGAGCAGGTAACCGGCCTCGCGTTCGATCAGAATTTCGTGCAGCGGGTGAGCGGCGTTTGCACACTGGTCATACAAACGATCGACGAAGATATCCGTGTGAAGCTGAAGCACCCAAAGGCAGTCTTGAAGTTGATTGACAGCTACGTTTGAGGGGTATTGAGTATTCGTAGGTCACTTCAGGAGCCACGCTGGTTCGCCCTGCTTCCAGTGATTTGAATTTTGCCCGGATCACCCGGTCTTGCCGAGTTTCAACATTTTTTCGGTGGATTTCAGACCGTGTCCTGTCAAAGGGGCAACCACGGTTTCACCTTCCGTACCGGGATACTTCATCCACGCGGCGATCGCCGTTGCCGAAGTGGGTTCCACGTAGAGGCCCTGCCTGCAAATCTGCAGCAGGGCATTTTCGATTTCTGATTCTGAAACGACAATGACCTCGCCGTTTGTGGCACGGAGGATCTCCAACATCTGGTGGGCTCTTGTTGGCCGGGTGATTGCGATACCCTCGGCGAGCGTCTCGGAATCCTCAATGGTCGGAACCGCCTTTAGACCATCGCGCCACATCCGGTAAAGGGGTGCACAATTTGCGGCCTGTACCGCGATCAGTTTTGGCAGGCAGTCTATGTAACCCAGCATTAGCAGGTCCTGAAATCCGAGGAATGCGCCTATGAGCAGCGTGCCGTGCCCGGCAGGAAGTATGACTGCATCGGGCATCCGCCCACCCAGCTGCTCCCAGATTTCGAAGGCAAATGTCTTGGTACCCTGGAAAAAGTATGGGTTCCA
Source organism: Latescibacteria bacterium UBA2968 (assembly GCA_963694355.1). Lineage (GTDB taxonomy): Bacteria > Latescibacterota > UBA2968 > UBA2968. The sequence continues at coordinate 6,028 of CAVOEZ010000053.1, forward strand.
GACATGGCTGGCATAGAAATGGTCTTCGGCGGCCTCCCTGGCGGCCTCAGCGGTCTTTTCACGGTTGCCGGGTATCTTGTGCAACCGGGCGCCGTATCGTTCAATCTGCGCGAGTTTCGCCGGGGATGTGGCATCAGGTACATAGATGTCACACTCGATTCCCGCTCTGGCAGCATAGGCCGCCACTGCTGCCCCTGCATTGCCGGATGAGTCTTCTACGACACGGTCAACCCCGAGTTCCAACGCCCTGCTGATCAGGAGCGACGCGCCCCGGTCTTTGAACGAACCGGTAGGGAAGAGTTGCTCCTGTTTGAGCAGGAGGCGCTTCCCTTCAATTTCATAAGGAACAAGAGGTGTAAATCCTTCATGCACGGAAACTATGTGCCTGTCCTCTGCAATGGGGAGGGCTTCACGGTAGCGCCACATGGTTGGTGGACGAGCCTTCACCTGGTCAAGGTTTATTTCTGGGACAAAACGGATATCCAGTGGCGCGCCGGACTCGGATCTCCACCTCCGGTCCTCAGCCTCGTAGATCTTGCCTGTTTCCTGGCAGAACAGTTCGATGTTCAATTTGATGTCCTGCCTTTTAATGCTGCACCCGTGATTGCCATGACCAGCCTGCGAGGCATGATGCGCACTGAAAATGCGAGGACCTTGTTGGTCAGGCCATGCACTACCGAAGGTGTCTTCCCGAGGCTCCGGAGTCCTGCGGCGACAACCACGTCGGGAGTCGCTTCGCGAAATGCCCCCGCATCCTGAATATTGGCAACATCGGTGAATTCGGTTCTCGTGAAGCCGGGTGAAAGTGCCAGGCTATCGACGCCTGAGCCCCGATATTCGTGCCACAGGCTCTCGCCAATCATCAGGTTGAAGGCTTTGGTGGCGCCATAGGTTCCAAGATAGGGCGTAGGCTGGTAGGCTGCTGTGGACGCGAGGAAGATCAATCCGCCTCTTTTCCTCTCCACCATACCGGGCAGAAAGTGATTTGTGAGCAGGACTGGTACGACACAGTTTAAAACTGTCATATTCGCCTGTTTTTGAGGATCCAAATCACAATAGGCGCCTGACAGCCCGTAGCCCGCATTGTTGATCAGGAGTCCCACTTCCAGATCTGCTGTTTCCCGCGCAACCAGGTCGCAAGCCCCGTCAGAGGTCAGGTCCACTGCGATCACCCGAGTGGAGATGCCGTGGGTCTCGCGCATTTGCTGCGCAAGTGTATCCATCCGATCCTTTCGTCTCGCTACGAGGATGAGGTTGAGTCCGCGTTCGGCGAGCTGTACTATGAATTCTGCGCCAAGACCAGAGGAGGCGCCGGTCACCAGAGCCCAGGGGCCATATTTCTCTTTCCAATCCATCGTTCCTCGCGTTCAAGATATAAATTAAAGGGACTGCGCGAATAGTTGAGGATCCCTAACCCAGGGCCTTGTCCACCAGTGTATTGGTGTCCTTCACCAGTGACTGCCACGCCGCGAGGTCGTAATCTGTTCCTTGTGCCGATGCCCACGGGGGAGTTTCAATGCACATGGCGCCTGTATATGCCTGTTCTGCAGCGACCCGAAATACGGTAGCCCAGTCCACCCGGCCGTGACCCGGCGCAAGGTGCGAGTCCCGATCTCCGGCGTTGTCTGCCAAATGATAGGCTCTCAGACTAGATCCCATCACCTTCTGAAATTGTGGTGCATCTTCCCCGCCGGCTACAAGGGCGTGGCCCGTGTCAAGGCAGAATCCAAGATTCGGGTGTTCGAATTCTTTCAGGATTCGCTCGAAGTGTTCAGGCCTCGAGGTGAATCTGCCCCCGCCGGCGGGCAACATATTTTCCAGCGCAATCACGAATCCAAGGTTCTCCGCAACGGGAAGAAGTTCGTTCAGGCTCTTCCCAATCTGGTGAAAGTATCTGTCCAGTCCCTCATCGTCCACACTGAACCTGCTGGTTGTAGGATGCTGAATCCCTACTCTTGCACCCACAGCAGCAGCTCTCTCCATCCACAAGCAGGCTTTCTCCACTGCTTTTTTTCGCGCTGTTTCGTAGAAGGACGAGATATCGTCTTCCGAGGAAAAGGGAAGGTGAAAGGATTCGATCACAAGCCCTGCGGCCGTGTAGCTGGCGCCAACGCCTTCGATTTCGTCCAGGGTCCGCCCTTCCAGAAGAGGCGGCACACACTCGATTCCGGATAGTCCGGAAGCCACACAGATATCCTGAATTTCCTGGTGAGTTTTATCAGGAAATTGATAGCCGGTCATGGACCACGTCCAGGTTTTATCCATTGGTAATGCTCCCAGAATCAGGTTTGTAGGGGTTCAGGATGTGTATGTCGTGTTTTCTTCCAGAGGGTAGATCGGACGGCTGCAACGAGCATATGGTAGTGAATGCAAATTCGCGCTGGTTGCTCCCGGCACGTCAACAGATACGATCTGTGCCGCAATCGATTCATAATGCGTACGGAAACCGTTGGGGCTCTTGACAACCACCAGATCGAAATCGGCCGGATCAACTCCGTGCGAGGTATAGACATTCCGACCCACGACATATACCGGTTTCTCAGTCACCAGGATATGGAGCCCATCTGAAACGAGGACTGCTGTCTTTCCGGCCGACGCCCTGGTTCCATCTTCGTAAATGAATTCTCCATCGAACTGGGATTTGACAGTAACTGTGCAGGAGAGCGGCGGATGACGGCCAGGATCCAGACTGCCACCCAGATTCGTGGTTATTTGCTGCCCGACTTCCACGGAAAACGCCAAACTCGCTGCGGGTGCATCGACCACTGACAACAAGGCCGTTCCGGAGAATTCGGCGTGCACCAGAGCCCTCAGGATGGCGTTGCTGTCACCCGGGGCTCCCGAGGCTGTGGCATCTGCAGCATCGGAGAATACGGTCAATCCATTCGATCCCTTGACCCGGTCGATTGCCTCATCTACCGATGTGAGTTCGGCGAAAAAGTGTGCTCTATTATGCCACATGAATTCGGCCAGTCGAATTGCCTCGTCTCTTGCGCACTCGGGATCGTTGTCTGTGGTTACCAGTATGTTGGACCTCAGGTCCGGGACATCCGTAAATGGATTTCCTATGATCACTCCTGCGGCAAGGCCATTCTCCCGACTTTCCAATTCCTTACATCGATCGATCGCCTGCCCGAATAAGCCTGTGGCTGTCAATAATTCGTCGCCACGGACCAGCATGGGGATTTTGACTCTTGCCGTAGTGGGATTCACTTTTCCATTTAACATGCGGAGGAGCAGTCTGGCCGCACGCACGCCTGTTTCAAAATGGTCTGTGTGGGGATAAGTATGGTAGGGAACCTGGATCTGGGACCCGCTGATAAGCCGATCCGTGATGACGGCATGCAGGTCGAGCGTTATAACAATTGGTACGTCGCCCAAGCGATTTCGGATGCCATCCAGAACACGACCTTCGGGATCGGGTTCCGATTCTCCAGCCATGGCGCCATGGAAAACGATGCAGGCGGCGTCGATATCTCCCTGTTCCTCTACACAGGTCAGGAGCTCGGCGATGATCCGGTCGAGGTCTGCATCGAGAACAGGGCCACCGGAAACCGCACGCGCTGAGTAAACGGGAACTATTTCCACTTCGTTTGTAGAATCGAGGATAGAGAGTATGCCCGCCAGTTCTGTTTGTGTGGAAGGAAAGGCTTGGAGAATATCCAGACCCCGGTGAATCTGGAAATCTTCATAGCGCGTCCTTACCGGATTGAACGTGGCGGTTTCCTGCATAAAGGCCGCAAGAAGAATTTTGCGGTTCATAGGGTTATCCAAGTAGATTGAGGTGTATGGTGCACTTCAATTTACAGCAGCCCATGGGGATCTTCAAGTGCTTAATATTTTCCGCGCCCGCCGATCAGAGCTTTCAATGAATCACCCTTTCTGGACCCTCGCAGGTAGTTAGGCTATATTGTCCAGTCGTATTCCGCTACACCAATCAAAAGTCGAGGTGTTTTGTGAAATTTTTTGTAATTCTGGGGCTGTGTCTGGTCCTGCATCCCGCGTCTCCGGGATTCTGTCAGGAATCGAAAACCATTGGCCTCGAAGAAGCGCTCACTCTGGCACTGGAAAGAAATGAGATCCTGCAAATGGCCAGAGGAGACCTGCTAAGATCCCGGGAGGGCATCAGGGAGGCCAGGTCCGATATCTACCCACAATTGAATCTGGATGTGGATTACAATCGAAACTGGCGTCTTCCTCGATCGATATTCGACACGCCCACCGGGAGACAGGAGGTGACGATAGGAACCAAGAACAATTTTACAGGTTCTCTCATACTCCGACAGCCCCTGTTTGCCAGCGGCAAGCTGTATTCAGCCCTTCGCTCGGCCCGCTTCTCTTCGCAGTTTTCAGAACAGGAAGTACGTGCCATTCACCAACTTGTCCGGTCAGAAGTTGAGATCGCGCTTTACGACCTGTTTCTTGCAAGAGACCTTGTTCGGGTCAGCAAACTTGCGGTTGAGCGTGCCAGTGCAAATTTGAGACAAGTGCAAAGGCTTCAGGAGGTCGGTCGGGTGTCCTCCTACGAGGTGCTCAGGGCACAGGTACAGGTTTCTACATTGCTGCCGGATTCGATCGAGGCTGAAAACAGGCGGGTGGTTGCAGACTTAAATTTCAAGAACGCAATTGGGATGGATTTCTCGAAGACGATTCTTGCGGAAGGAGAATTTCGAGAAACCACTACTCTGAACACGGCGGATGTTGAAGTGCTGGTTGCCAGAGGACTCGAGGCCAGGCCACAGCTGCGACAGGCAAACCTGGAAATCGAGATTGTTGAACAACAGGTTCGTGTGGAAAGGGCCGGGCTTAGACCCCGGATAGATCTCATAGCCAGCGCTCGTCTGCAAATGCAGAGCAACAAGCTTGAATTCTCCAACGATGATTTCCAACAGAGCTGGTTTACCGGTGTATCCGTTGAAATGCCACTGTTCGATGGGATGCGTACATCGGCACGGGTGTCCCGGGCAAGGGTCGAAATGAAACGCGCCGAGTTGGAGCTCAAACGCCTGAAACGAGAGGTTGGGCTGGAAATAAGACAGGCATGGCTGGATCTCAAAGTTGCTGAGAAAAGGTTGGAAGCGCAGACTCTTGCTGTGGCTCAGGCCAGGAGAGGGCAGTCAATCGCAAAATCCCGATACGGCAACGGCCTGGGAACCCAGCTGGAGGTCCTGGATGCCCAGTTGGTACTCCTAAGGGCGGAGCTGGATTTCGCGGTGGAAAAACGTGAACGCGCAGTTTCAATGGTGGAACTGGAGCGAGCAGTAGGTGTTCTTGGCGAATAAGGAGCTGGGTCTCTATGTGTAAATATCGCACAACTTTGCAGGTGAGTGCAGCCTGTCTGATGCTGTTCTGCAGTCTGCAGACGTACGGACAGGGCCGTCCCCCGGCTCCCGTCATTGTGGCTGAGGTTGTTGCACGCGAGGTTCAGGAGCAGATCTCCATTGTGGGAATTGCACGTCCAAGACGAACAAGCCGCATCGCGACAGAGACCGATGGGCTTGTT
>CAVOEZ010000054.1:0-11476 GCA_963694355.1 Latescibacteria bacterium UBA2968
ACATCGACTACATTTGCCAGATGGCCGGCAACACGAATCACTCCGGAATCGGCACCGACCTCGACGGGGGGTTCGGCCAGGAGCAGGCGCCGCGAGACCTCAACACGATCGCCGACCTGCAAAACCTGCCCGCCATCTTCGAACGTCGCGGCTACAGCGAAACAGACATCAACAACATCCTTTCCGGAAACTGGATTCGTCTCCTCAAAGAGGTCTGGGCGTCCTGACCTGTCACCCTCTAAATCAAAGTCACCCACAAACACGCTGAGCGATCGGAGGCACAAATGTCCGAACAACCGAACCTGCTCCTCATCACCACCGACCAGCAGCGGGGCGACTGCCTCGGGTGCGACGGTCACCCGGTCCTGGAAACACCCTACCTGGACGAACTCGCCGAAGGTGGCGCGCGCTTCCCTCACGCCTACACCTCGGTTCCTTCGTGCACGCCGGCCAGGGCCTGCATCCTCACCGGAATGGATCAATGGAATCACGGACGACTCACAATGACCGGATCCCACGCCCTCGAATACCCGGCCACGCTCCCCGGGGAGCTCGCCAAAGTCGGGTATCACACCCAGGCCGTCGGAAAAATGCACCACGCGCCGCAGCGAAAGCTCTACGGATTTCACAATATGGTCCTGGACGAAAGCGGCCGTCGCCAGGGCAACTTCATTAGCGACTACCACGACTTCTTCGACAAAAACAAGGAAGGGGAATACGGCTACCGCGATCACAGTGTGGACTGGAACTCCTGGATGGGCCGGCCGTCACACCTCCCCGAGCACCTGCACCCCACCCACTGGACCGCCAGCGAAGGCATCAAATTCGTAAAGCAAAAAGACCCCTCGAAACCCTTCTTTATGTGGCTGTCGTTTGCGCGCCCGCACTCGCCCTACGACGCCCCGCAGCATTACTTCGATATGTATAACGGAAATCTAGACATACCCGGGGCCGCCGTTGGAGACTGGGCTGAGCGCTATGACAAAAAGATCGCCGACACCAACGCCCCGCGGTCTCACAGGACCGACGCCGAAATTCACCGTGCGCGCGCGTCCTACTACGGCAACATCACATTTATCGACCACCAGATCGGCCGCGTGTTGTACGAACTTCGACACCACGACCCCAAGGCCTTCGCGAACACACTCATCATCTTCACCTCCGACCACGGAGATATGATGGGCGACCACCACCACTGGCGGAAAACCTACGCGTACGAAGGCTCCGCCAGAATCCCCTTCCTGATGAAATATCCAGCCGGGTGGACCTTCCCTCGCGATCAGGTGTACGATCACCCCATCGAACTCCGGGACATTATGCCGACCCTGCTCGACGCTGCGGGCGTAGACATCCCCGAATCCGTAGACGGACAGAGCTTGCTCGACCTCTCGCGTGAGGAACCCACCACCTGGCGTGACTTTGTCCAGGGCGAACACACCACCTGCTACGACCGCGAACACGGAATGCAATACGTCACCGACGGCAGCGAAAAATACATCTGGTTCCACCACACAGGAGAGGAACAATTCTTCGATCTCGTAGAGGATCCGCTGGAATGCAACGACCTGTCCGCCGAGGCCGACCAGCAGGCGCGGATCGATGTCTGGCGCGGGCGCCTCGCCAAAATCAATGAGGACAGGGGTGACCCAAGGGGGAAGGGTGGGCAACTCGTGGCTCAGCCTGGTGGGGCGCTTCAACTCTCGCCGAACTATCACAAATGGCGGAAGCGCGCGGAACTGGTCGACGAGTAAACGGCAAGCAATTGCAACAGTTCTAACGATATAAACGAGGAAACAAATGGCTAAGAAATACTGGCTGATGAAGTGTGAACTTAGCACCTGCTCGTTCGACGAGCTCAAGAACGACCGGCCCAACAGTACGGGAAAGTGGCGTGGCGTTCGGAACTATCAGGCGCGGAACTCGCTGCGTGACGACTTTAAAGAGGGCGACCTCGTGCTTTTCTACTCGTCGAACTGCGACGAGCCTGGCGTTTCGGGTCTTGCCGAGGTCGTCAAAGGGGGATACCCAGACCCTTCCGCCTTCGACCCGGACCACACCTACTACGACGAGAAATCGGACCCGGACGACCCGACCTGGTATTCGGTCGACATCAAATGGAAGAAGAAATTCAAATCGTACGTCAGCCTGAAGGAGTTGAAGGCGAGGAAGAGTTTGACCGATATGAAAGTCGTCCAGCGGTTTCAAAGACTCTCGGTGCATCCCGTCACGAAGAAGGAATTTGACACGGTGTGCAAGATGGGAGAGTGACGAGTTTCGAGTGACGAGTTTCGAGTGGAATTGGCGGAAGACGCGCAGCTTTGGGGTCAGGAGAGATCAAGAACCTTCGAGGCTTGTTGCAGACCCGGTGAAATTTGCCAGCCTGCCCTTCGATACACCCACCTTCGCTAAAGCTACGGCGGGCAGGCCTTCCACAGCTGACGCTGCTCCGGGCACTCAGGGAGACGGGGTGGTTCTCGGGGCTCTGGTTTTCAGGCGCAGACATCGAAAAGGGGCAGGATGATCTCTCATCCCGCCCCTTTCTCGTTGTTGTTCTTCTTTCTACCCTTCAGTTGGAACTTCCACCGGCAAATCCAGCCGGTCTCCCCACTCTTTCCACGACCCGATATAGTTGCGCACGTTTGGATATCCCAGCAGGCGCAGCGTCAGGTACGAATGGGCGGAGCGGTATCCGCCTTGTCAGTAGCAGGCCACGGTCTTCTCCGGGGTGATCCCGGCGAGTACGTAAATCTCCTGCACCTTGCCAGCCGACTGGTAAGCGCCTTCCGGATCGAGACACGCCTTGTAGGGCACGTGAACGGCCCCGGGAATTGCGCCCCCTCTCGCCGACCTGGCCACTCTGGCATAATACTCGTCGTCGCTGCGAACATCCAGGGCAACGAAGTCCTCCGCTTCCAGCGACCTCAGAATCTCCTCGGCACCGATATGCCGCAGGGGAACGTCCTCCGTCTCGATCTCCGCGTGATCCGGTTCTTCACACACGGTCGTCACCTCGTATCCAGCGGCGCTCCACGCCTTGAGCCCGCCATCCAGCACGCTCACGTTCTCGTGGCCCAAGTATTCGCAGATCCAGAAACCTCTGGCTGCGCGCATTCCCGAATCCTCTTCGTAGAACACCACCTTCTGGTCCGAGCCAATCCCTCTGGCGCCCATCAGGGATCTGAACATCCACATAAACGCCCTAAACGGACCTTCACGCGTATCGTTCAGACTGATCCCGTAAACATCCAGATGAACCGCCCCGGGGATGTGTCCCGCCGCGTAATCGTACACCGATCGGGTATCCACCACACGAAGACCGGGATCCCCGATCATCTCCTTCAGCGCCTCCGGACTCGTCAACAACCCCGGATTTGAAAATCCTTTATCCATACTCTCCCCTCCTCAAAACGTTGACTTCCACAAAATCCCAAACACTCGCCCTTAGCGGTGATCGCGACAGATCACTCCGCCGCTCGACAGAACACCAAACGCTTCTGATAAGATTTTCGCCTCGCACGATCTCCAAACGCCCCCGGACTCCGAACCCCGGACGCCTTACGCTTCTCGCTTCTCGCTCCTCACCTCGGCCCCACCTTAGGCCACGCAATCGGCACACCCTGCTCCCCCAGCCATTGCTGCAGCGCCTCCAGCTGGTTCGAATCCGCCCTCACCTGTCGTGGCGCCATCTTCTGATCGATACAAAACGCGGCCAGCGCCCCGGCCGATTCACCGATATTCCACTCCACCGGATGCAATCGATAGCACCCGTTTGTAATGTGAGTGACCCCCAAGTTCTTGCTTGCGGGCAACAGGTTTTCCATTCGCTGAGGAATCAGCGATCCCAGAGGGATTTGAAAGGGCAGCGAACTGATATCGATATAATTGTCACCGCCACTGCTCGGGTGCAGGTCGATCCGGTAACTGCCGATCCCCACCGAATCGAAAAACCGATCGGCCTCGACCTCCTCCTTCGACTTCCGAGTCATCTCCATTCGCGCGTCAGTACCCACGTGCTGCTCCACCACGGTGAACTCCGCCTTGATCCTCCGGGACTCGCGGATATAGGGATACTTTGCCAGCCCGTCCTCGGTGCCCACCACGTCCGGCCGAAGTCTGAGCCCTGGCCAACCGGCCCCACCGTCTGGCCTCGGTGCCTCCGTCTGCATCCAGTAAAGCAGCGACAAACTCAACTGTTTCCCCTTGTGCAAGTGCTCCGCCGCGGCCTCGTCACTCACCTCGAATAGATTGCCCAGCCAGTAATCGATCTGCGGCCAGTTCACCAGACAGATGTCACTGGCGAACGTCCCTTTTTCAAAATTCTTTTGGTCAATGATTCGCCGATACGTCCAGAAGTCAGCCCCCGTATCCCCCTCGGGATGAATCGTCCGCACATTCGGCTCCAGCGTGATCGGGTGCGTGTAGGCCCAATCCAGAATCGGTCCCGGCCAGGAGGGCGTGAGTTCGGGAACGTAAGCCCTCCAGAAATCGTACATCTCAGGCTTCTGAATCGTGTGGTCTTCACCCTTGAGGTGATCCATTGCGAAACAGCACGTGAACGACTGCATATTTTGCGGTTGATACTCAGACGGTGCGTGCGGCTCGCCCGTGTCCTTTTGCGATTCGAAACCGGTCACGTATTCTGTCCCGGTGATCGGCAAAAGCTCCCCTGTCTCCGTCGCGTCCAGAAAATAGGAACCCGTCAGTGTGGTCTCCACGCCGCTCTTGGTACTCGCCAAGGTGATCGCTCGAACGTGGTCGCCCTCCACATCCGCGGACTTCGCCTTCGTATCCAGCAGCACAGTCACCTGACCGGTACTGGTGTAGCAGGCCAGCATCTCAGTGAGCACAGCGAGCGACACCTTCGGTTCGTGGCAAATTCTGGACACCCCCGCGTTCCCCGGATTGAGATGCGCATTCCGTCTCGCCTTCGCGGTCAACGGATAGTTGCGTCGGTAATACTCCCGCACCATTGAGCGATAGCCCAGATAGGACCGGGTTCCGCCAAAGCTCTCCACCCAGGGATTCTCGTCAGGCGGAACCGCCTGCTGGGTCAACTGCCCGCCGATCCAGTCGGTCTCCTCGGTCATCACCACGCGCTTCCCGTTCCTCGCAGCGGCAAGCGCTGCCGCCACACCGCCCGTTCCACCACCAATGATCACCACGTCGTATTGTCGGCTCACGGAAAACTCCCTCTCAAGATCCCAGCTCCTCATTTGACCAGCAGCGCCCGGGCTAAAAAAGCCGTGGGCACGGAGGCCCACGGCTTACACCTTCAATCGGATATCGAAGCGCATCGCTCAGGCATCAAGAATCTTGCCGATCTCATCCAGTTCACCGCCGGACAGTTCGACTGTAGCAGCCTTCACATTATCCTCCAGCTGCTCCATCTTGGTCACCCCGGCGATCACCGAAGGAATCTGTTCATTCGCCAGCATCCAGGCAATTGCCAGCTGCGCCATAGAAATCCCCTTCGCTTCGGCCACGCCTGCGAGTCCTTCGATCTTGTCCAGATTGGCCTCCGTCAGAAACTCTTCCTGCGTACCGTCGTCCAGAATCCGGCCGCTGGCTGAATCCAGCTGACGCTTCCGGTATCTTCCCGTGAGCAGACCGCTCGCCAGCGGATAAAAGGGAATCGCACCTACGCCATTCTTCGATGCGGCTCTGAAGAAATCGGATTCCTCACCACCCGCTTCACAAGCGATCGCATCCCGCTCCAGCATGTTGTACCGGTTCTGGACTGCCACGATTCGTCTAGACACATCCTTACCCACCTTCTCCATCGCATCCGCGACATTAGACATCTGCTTAACTGAATGGTTGGACACCGCCAGATACCGGACCTTACCCCTCGAAACCAGATCGTCGAATGCACCCCACGTCTCCTCGATCGGCACCCGGTAATTCCCTTCGTCGTCCGTACCGCTTTGGTGCAGATAAAGCAGATCGATATAATCTGTCTTCAGCCTCTGGAGACATTTATCAACGGCAAAACGAATGTAGGACCTGGACGCACCCAGTTGATTCGGCGTGAAATCTGCCGACATCGCGTGTTCATCCCTCACCGGATTGTGGATCTTGGTTGCCACCACAACCTGCTCACGAACAGACCTCGGACGTGCCTCGAAATACCGTCCCAGCAAGCGCTCCGAATTGCCGGAACCCAGGTTATAGGAGCAGGCCGTGTCCCAGTGGAACACGCCCAGTTCGAGTGCCCTGTCCAGCACCTCGAAGCCCTCGTGATCGCCAATCCTCGAACCGTCATAAAGTGGATCTCCCCACTTCCACATCCCGACACCCACCGTGGAAACAAACAGGCCGGAATCCCCGACCCTTCTGCACGGCATCCCTCTAAATGCTTCAGCCATAACACCTACCTCCTGTTGCTTGTAAAATTTGGGGTTAGTCCCCGGAAACTGACAATTCAGGATGTTGTTTGTGCCAATCGTTCGCCTGCTCGAACGCCAGTGCGAAATTCAGGATCGTCGCCTCGTCATACAGCCCACCGAAAAAAGTGATCCCCCGGGGCGTCCCGTCCACGAAACCGCACGGCACTGTGATGGCAGGATGACCCGTCAGATTGGTCACCTGGCCATTTTTTCCTGCGAACGTCGGTCCGATCAACACGTCCCAGTCGTCCATCAACACTTCCATTTCACGCATCATCTTCGATCTTACTCGCTGTGCACGCAGATATTCCACCGCCGGAATGGCCCGTGCGACCCTCAGGGCCTCAGGCCAATGGCTCTTGTCGCGTTCCGACATCGCATCGATTTGCCCGCTCCGGGTCAGATCATCGAAGGCGGAAGCGGCTTCCACCGGCAGAACGATATCCGCCACTGACGGATAGTGCGGTAATTTCACCGGCTGAGGGTCGAAGCCAAGGGCTCGAATTGCGCCAAGACTCTCCTCGTATAATGCGCGGTCGGCCGCTTCCTTCACCTCCTCGAAATCATTGGCCAGATAGGCCACCCGCAAATCTTCTACCCGTTTCCCCGAGGGCCAGCCGAACGGAACGTCTGCTACTGAATGATCCTTCCCATCCGGTCCATAAATCGTCGCGAGCACGGCCGCGCAATCTTCCACACCTCTGCACATTGGTCCTAGCTTGTCCATTGTCCAGCACAGCGCCATTGCCCCGTAACGACTCACCCTGCCGTAGGTCGGCCGTAACCCCACCACACCACACGTTGCGCTTGGACTAACGATGGAACCCTGCGTCTCTGAGCCGATGCTGAATCCCACCAGACCGGCAGCCGTTGCCGAACCCGGACCGGCCGATGATCCACTCGACCCCTTCTCCGTATTCCACGGATTCCGCGTCATCCCCCGGAACCAGTTGTGTCCACTTGCAAGCGCTCCCAGGGAGAGTTTGGCCACCAGCACGGCGCCCGCTTCCCTGAGCCGAACACCCACGGTGGAGTCCCGATCGATCACCTGATGCTCGAACGGAGTAGCCCCCCACGTGGTTGGAATCCCGCGTGTTGCCAGCAAATCCTTTGCGCCCCAGGGGATTCCGTGCAGCGGCCCCTTGTATTCGCCCCGGGCGATCTCCTTTTCCGCGGCTTCAGCCTGCTCTAGTGCGAGATCCTCTGTGAGCGTCACCACACAATTGAGCCCGGGACCGTAAGTCGTCAGCCGATCCAGATACAACCGGGTCAACTCAACGGGTGAAATCTGACGAGACGCGATCAATTTTGACAGTTCTGAAACCGGTAGAAATGCAAGCTCATCAGACGCTCCCGGCTTCTGAACATCCCCGTCGCTCAGCCAGGCGAAGCCCGCTTTATCGACAATCCCCTTCTTCGCTGAGCCGGGTCGAAAAATTGTCGGCGGCTCCACGTCATATCCGACATCCACTTCTCTCAAACGCTTGTAATGCCCTCGGGAACGTTCAATGCGTCGCCAGACAGTTGATGACATCTTCTTCGAAAAATTCAGTCCCCTCAGAGTCAGTGCACCTGCTAGCGCCTCCTGGACTTCCCTTTCCTGTTCCAGACCAATGGTCGCCAGATTCACACACCGAATCTCGGTATCGATGCCCGGACTGCAGCCCACACCCTTGTCTCCGTGAGTGTAAAGCAGCTGCGGATACCACACCTGATTGGCCCCGGTTCCCCGCTCCAGATTCGGAAGCCAGTTCGCGATTCCACGATCACCGGGAGAGACCTTCCTAGTCGAAATCGTATCGCCCTTGTCTCGCGAGGTAAACAGCACGATTTCATTCGTCGGGTCTGCCCAACCGCCGCCGGGTTCGCAAACCACCCCCGCTGCGTAGAGCACCTCCTCCACACCCATACTCAGCGAACACACATCGGACATCCAGCAATCGCCGGACAGACTCTGAGCTTCGGGGAGCAGCGGAATCTGTTCCCAACCGCTTTTCCGCCAGCGATACAGAATCGTTTCGTGGACCTTCCGCTCTCTTCGGTTCAACGTGAAATACGCATTCCCGTCATTGTCCGAAACCACGTTCCCCATCCGAACGTCCAACCCCTCATCGAACTCGATCACGCAGGGCGAATCGGGTGTCGCCGGAAGAGACAGCGGCGTCCCATCCATCGACGTCCAGGACGCGCCTCCATCGGTTGATCGCATCACGCCAAAACCCATCCCCCGAGTGTGCGTGTGATCGTCCGACCTGGCGCGAACAATATGAAAGGAGAGCAGCAGCGACCTGTCCGGCCCAAAGTAGAGCGCATTCTCAAACTGGGTGTAGGCCGCCGGGCCTTCCGGATCAACCAGCTTGACCGGAGATGTCCACTCGCCGCCTATCGGCCGCTTCTGATACATCAACGCCCTGGGTCGCTCGTCACCGTACGCGCCCCGGTAGCAAATGTGAAGCGTGTCCTCGTGATCACAAACGAGACTCGGATACGTGGCAGCGGCACCACCCAGCGAGGGTTGTGAGACCCAGGCCGTGGAAGTATTGGGTCGCTTGCTGACCATATGCTGGATCGGATTGTGGTGCGGACCGAACACCAGATGCAGATACCCTTCCGAGTCGATCGCCAGCGAAGCCCCCGCGTGATTGTCATCCCCTTCGCCAACAAATACGGGGTTCCTCCAGCGCTTGCTGTCCATATGATACGTGCGCACGTAGGTCTTGCTGATCTGATCCAGCCACACCACGTGGACCTTGCGGTCGTTCGTGATGACCTTGTTGCTCATCGTATACGCCGTGCCGCGTGTGGAACCGGTCTGGGACAACACCTTGTGCTTCAACGCCTTGTTTTTTTGCGTGCCCGGCTGCTTCACGACTTCCGCCTCTCGATCTGCTGACCGTACATCTCCAACTGCTTACCATACTTCCAGTCGTGATACCCCTTCGTCTCCGCATTCGGTTCCACGACCTCACCGGCGTGGCACATTGCTTTCATCGCCTCAGGAATCGAGGGGTAGATCCCCGCAGCGACCGCGCCCAGAATGGCCGAACCCAACAGCACCGCCTCCGGCTCTCTCGGGAGGCGAACAGGTCGCTGTGTCGCGTCGGCGTGTTCCTGAATCCAGAGCGCGTTCTTCGTCCCACCCCCGCACGCGTTGATCTGCTCGATCCGGTATCCCTCCGCCTCCATCGCGTCGATAATGTGTCGTGTGCCGTAGGCTACTGCGTGAATCGTTGCGTGATACATCAAGGCCAGCGTCTCGTAGGACATATCCAGCGAAAGACCGTCAATAATCCCCCGGGCATTCGGATCTGCATTCGGTGACCGGTTCCCGTGGAAATAGGGCAAGATGTGCACGTCCCGGGTCCACTCAGGCCCAACATCCTTGTTCGCGATGAACGCATTCAGTTCGCTATAAACAGAATTGATATCCTGGTCATCCAGAACGTGGCGAAGCCGGTCACCCTCACGAATCGTTCCGAACCGTTCGATCGTGTGATCCAGGAGCGCACCCGTGGCGCTCTGCCCGCCCCCATTGAGCCAAAACTCCGGAATCATCGCGCTGAAATAAGGACCCCAAACCCCACCCACGAATCGCGATCCCTCTGCAACAGCCATATGGCACGACGAGGTACCGCCAATCAGCGCAAGTGTGGACGTGTCAACCCCCACACCAATGCCTCCCGCGTGGGCATCGATAATCCCCACACTGACGGCCGTGTCCGTGGTCGGCCCCAGGTGTTCGGCCGCGGCCCCGCTGAGATTGCCTGCGTGCTCACCCATCGGCGCCACATTGTCCGTCACCTTCCCATCTTCGAACAGATCTTCCAGACCGATCGCCGCGTAGAAATCTTTGTCCCAACGTGATTCATGACCCAGATACGCCCACTTGCAAACATTCGTGCACAGACTGCGCACATCCTCGCCGGTAGCTTCATAGACCATATAGTCCGCCAGATCGAGAAACTTGCCAGCCTCCGCCCACGTCTCGGGCAAATGCTCTTTCAGCCACATCAATTTGGGAGGCTCCTGCTCCGGAGACATTACGCCGCCCACGTATTGCAGGACATTGTGCCCACCCGCGTTGATCCGATCCACCTGGTCGATCGCACGGTGGTCGCGCCATACGATCACATTCCAGTCCGGATCACCGGACTCTGAAATCGTAAGCGGCTTTCCCTGCTTGTCGAGCACCACGAGCGAACAGGTCGCATCGAAACTGAGCCCCGCTACATCACCTGGCCCTTTGCCGGATTCACGAAGCGCTTCGCGAACCACTTTACCTGTCTCTTCCCAGATATTCTGTGAGGACTGTTCGTAGAAATCCGCTTTGGGATTGCCTTCGCGTATCGCCGAGGTCGCCGTACCGAGCATCCTGCCGTCCAGCGTGAACACCCCGGCGCGTACACTTCCAGTGCCCACATCTACTCCCATCACCACTGAATCTCGTGCGCCCATCCCTTACCCCTGCTCATCCTGAAATAGTAAACACGCAGGTTGATAACTTGCGCGAATTGGCTTACTGGCGCGAAGCCTGCCAGCGACCCACTCCTTTGGAAACCAGTTCCTGTATCTCGATGAGACCGAATGGCTTCTGTATATGGAAATCGAACGGCTCGAGCCGGGGATCCCCGTTTAGTACCTCCCACCCCGTAACCAGAACGGCGACCAGGTCCGGGTCGACTTCCTTCAATTCCCGGGTCAACTGGTCTCCAGGTTTACCGGGAATCCCAAGGTCGATCAGTGCCACGGCATATCGTCCTCTGGTGAACACCTCCATCGCATCCTCTGGATTCGAAAACACATCCAGCTGATACATGTTCAACGCTTTCGAAAGGACCTGGCGAACGGTATGCTCATCATCCACGACGAGCACTCTTGCTTCTCCACTTTGCTCCTTCTCGCCCTCCGCCTCATCCGTCCAGATGGGAAGCAGGATCACGAATTCCGATCCCGCCCCTGGTGAGCTGTTCACCTCGATCGCCCCGTCCCAGCTCGTAACGGTCCTATAGGCCATCGACAACCCAAGACCGCTGCCCACATCCTGGCGAGTGGTAAAGAACGGATCGAAAATGCGCTTTTGGGTCTCTTCG
>CAVOEZ010000055.1:0-11458 GCA_963694355.1 Latescibacteria bacterium UBA2968
CGGTTTCAAGGGGATCAAGATCAAGTGCAAGATCGAGGAGCCGATGGTCGATCGCCTGAAGGCGATTCTGGAGGTGGGCGGTCCGGAGTTCAAGGTGACCGTTGACCCCAACGAGCGCTTCAAGACGACGGAGCAGACGATTGCCCTTGCCCACGAGCTGGAGCCGCTGGGAAATGTGGAGGTGTTCGAAGACCCGATTCCCAAGTCCGATCTCGAGGGATATGTCCAGATCCACGAGGCGATCACCCAGCCGGTTGCAATGCACCTGGGAAATGGCGCAGGTATTCTGCGGGCGGTGAAGGCGGGGGTGGTGGACTGTGTGAATCTGGGCGGCGGTCTGGTGGGCTTTATGCGCAACGCGGCGGTCGCTCAGGCGGCGGGTCTGAGGTGCTGGCACGGTTCAGGCGTGGATCTGGGAATTATGGAGACCGCGTTTCTGCACACAGCCTGTGTGGTGCCGAATTGTACGATGGCTTCCGATTTTGTGGGCAGCTGGGTGAGAGAGGATGATCTGATTCTGGAGCCGCTGACATTCGAGGACGGGTTTACGCCCGTTCCGATGAAACCAGGGCTGGGCTGTGAAATGGATATGAATGCGATCGAGAAATACACGCAGTCACACGAGCGGTTAAACGCTTAGTCGATAAATAACCAGCGCAGCTATTTGAGAGGGATCTGTATCGTAACTACAGATCCCTTTCCCATTTCACTTTCGATGGATAGGGTTCCGCGGTGTTTCTGGACGATGTTGAAACTGATCGAGAGCCCTAGGCCCGTGCCGACGCCTACCCCGGTTGTGGTGAAACCCGGATCGAATATCCGATCGAGAGTTTTCTGCGGAATTCCTCTTCCAGTGTCTGAGATTTTGATCCAGATATTCTGGGTATCGGATGAGGTTTCGATGGTGATTACGCCGTGTTCTTCGATGGCCTCGATCGCGTTGAGCAGGAGGTTCATAAAGACCTGGTTGAGCTCTGCGGGATAGCAGTATATCTCCGGGATGTCGCCATATTCCTTGACGATCGAGACCGGGGTCTGTGATTCGTAAGGGAGCAGGGCCAGGGTGCTGTCCAGACCTTCCCGAAGGTCCGCTTTCTGGTATTCAGCTTCGTCGAGGCGGGCGAAGTTTCTGAGGTGTTTGACGATCTGCGAGATGCGATCTCCAGCCGAAAGGGCGTTGAGCGTGCTGGTCTTGAGGATGTTGAGCAGTTTTTCCAGCTGCGCGTCCAGGGCGCCGTTTTTCTGTAGTATGCCCGTGATTCTGTCCAGTCCTCGATTCAGTACATCGGTGGCGCTGTTGATCGCGCCGATCGGGTTGTTGATTTCGTGAGCTATTCCGGCTACGAGAATGCCGAGGGCGGCCATCTTTTCGGACTGGATCAGTTCCCGGGTTCTCTCCTGTACCCGGTGTTCGAGTTCGCTGATCTGTTCGTCGCGGCCGTCGCGCGAGACGGAGAGCTGAAGCGTTGCCGGTGTCTCCGAGTAGACGAGGTCGCGGTCGACCGCCTGCACTTCGAAGGTATAGTTCCCTACCGGCAGATCCTGGTATTCGACACGTCCATTGCCGGTGCTTCGCCAATCGGGATCGACTCCCGCGAGGCGATAGCGATACACCATCGCCTCAGGGCGTGTTTTGTAGCTTTTTCCGTTGAATTCGAAGGCGACCAGCCTGGTGCTTTCCGATAGTTCGATTTCCTCGGTGGTTTCGTAGCGCCTGTCTGCCACCACCGCGTCGATGTTCACTGTTGGAGCGAATGCCCCGGGTGGGCGATAGTGGGTGACCCCTTTGTTCGTGCCGACCCAAATCGATCCTTCCTTGTCCTGAAAGATGACCTGGCAGACATTTCCGGACAGCCCGTCTTTGATGGTGAGGGTTTGAAATACGTTCCCGTCGAATCGACTCAGACCACCCCCACTTGTGCCGAACCACAAATTGCCTTCCCTGTCTTCCAGGCTGGACCAGATGTTGTCCGATGTCAGACCATCGGCTGTCGTAAAAATGTCGCAGCGCTTTCCGTCGAATCTGGTGACGCCATCGCCGGTCGATCCAAACCAGACATTGCCCTTGCTGTCCGCTGTAATGGACCAGACGCTGTCCGCGGCAAGTCCATCGGCCACACCGTAGGTATTCCACGTTGTTCCATCGTAACGGGTGGCTCCGCCGAATGTCCCGATCCACAAATGGCCCTTCTGGTCGACTGCGAGACAACGCGCGCGGTTGTGGGCCAGGCCGTCCTTTTCTGTGAAGTTTCGGAATGACTTTCCGTCAAACCGGGTCAGACCTCCCCAGGTGGCGAACCAGATGTTGCCGTCGTGGTCTTCGGCCATTTCCCACACCCTGTTGCTCCCCAGGCCATCATCCTCTGTGAAGGTCTTGAAGGTCTGACCATCGTAGAGTACCACGCCGCCGTCCCAGGTGCCGAACCAGAGATTTCCGTTTTGTGCTTTGAGGGACGAGAGTACCACGTTGTCCGGCAGACCGTCCTTTGTGGTGAACGCGGTGAATGAAGTTCCGTCGAATCGGGTGATGCCCCCACCGAACGGTGCGAACCACAGGTTGTCGTCGTTATCCTGCAGGACCGACATTACGCCGTTGTCGACCAGGGTGTCTTCGTGCGTGTTGAAGGAGGTGAAGGTGCGGCCGTCGTAGCGGTTGAGGCCGCTGAAGGTTCCGAACCAGAGGTGGCCCTCCCTGTCCTGGGTGATGGACCACACCCTGTTGTTGGCCAGGCCGTCGCGTTCGGTGAGTGTGGTGAACGACGTTCCGTCGAACCGGCTGACGCCACCGTAGGTACCGAACCACAGATCTCCGTCCTTGTCCTGAAGGATACACAGGATCCCGTTGCCGGCCAATCCGTCGGTGTCTGCGAAGTTCGTGAACTCCTGGCCGTCGTATTTGCTTACGCCTCCCGCATTGGTGCCGAACCAGAGGTGACCCTCGCGGTCCTCCAGGATCGACCTGACCCAGTTGTCGCCGAGTCCTTCCCGGGTGGTGAAGGTGGAAAATATCCGCCCGTTGTAGCGGCTCAATCCGCCTTCGGTACCGAACCAGAAGTGCCCGTTGCGGTCCAGAAGGATCGCCGCGATTTGATTGTTGGCCAGCCCGTCTTCGGTCGTAAGATTTCTGAAGATTTCACCATCGTAACAACTCACACCTCCCTCGGTTCCAATCCAGAGGCTCCCCTCTGTGTCCTCTATGATAGTGGAGACTTCATTGTGGACGAGCCCATCCTCAGTGGTCAGGTTCTGGAACGATTCGCCGTCGAAACGGCTGATGCCCGCCTCGGTGCCAAACCAGAGCATCCCGTCCCGGTCCTCGAATACACAGGATACTTCATTGTGTGCCAGTCCGTCTCGGGTGGTGTAGTTCCGGAAAACTCGCCCGTCGAAGCAGCTCACGCCACCCCCGTAACAGGTGAACCAGAGTTTGCCGGACTTGCTTTGCAGAATAGACCACACGAATCCGCTGACGAGGCCATCGGTTACGTCGAAGGTGTGCCAGGTGCCTTTCCGGTTCACACCGTGCAATTCGCGCCCCGGGCCTGCAGGCGCTTCGTAAAGGGCCAGGGTGTGCCTGATGAGACCATCGGGCGCAGCGTTGCCGTAGTCCAGGGCGAATTCCCGCAACACTTCTTGCCACCGGTTGCCGGCAGTGAGTGTTTCCCTGAATCTAAGTACGTCGAGCGGCGTGTCTGCAGTGAGCAGCTTGCTGAAGACGCTACCGACTGTTTGCCGTCCTGTCTTGGTGGATACCCTGAGGCCGACTTTTTCGAGGATGGGGACCAGCTTGTACCGGAAGCAGCGTTCGAACTCTTCGTGGTCGTCCGGCGACAGGTGAAAGGAGATTCGGGCTGTGGTTTCCGGAAGTGTTTCGGGCATCTTTATAGGTACCGTAGTGAGATTGTGAGGATGCAAAGTATCGCAGGAGCGGCGTTTAAAACCTACCCGTCCGCGTGATAATAATAGCCTGATGAATACGTATGTCAAGGGCAAGTCATATGAGTCTAGGGAGGGTATCGGTCTCTCAATTTCGCTTTGATCGCTTTCCGGGTAGCATTATCATTGTAGCCGGTCGAGCGTTCGAAATCCAGGAGAAGAAATGTCACCGGTTACCAGATTTTCCATCGCGTTTCTGATGCTGATCCTCCTGCTGGGAGGAGGCGCCCTCGGGTATCATCTGATCGAGGGATGGTCTCTGTGGGATTCGATTTATATGACCATTATCACGGTGACGACCGTTGGGTATGGCGAGGTTCATCCGCTTTCCCAGAACGCCCAGAAATTTACGGTGCTGCTGTTGGCTCTGAGTCTTGTGACAGCAGGATTCTCCGTTACAACGGTGATCGGGTTCGTGTTTGAAGGACAAATTCTCACGGCAATGCGAGGGCGCAGGATGGAAATGCAGATTTCGAAATTGCGGGATCATTATATCATTTGCGGGTGCGGTGTGGTGGGTAAGGAGGTAGCCCAGGAGTTTGTCGAGGGAGGCGTGCCTTTTGTGATGATCGATCGCGATCCTCTGCATTCTGAGCTCGGTCGGGACAAGACCATCCTATTCGTTGAGGGAAATGCGGAGCACGATGATATTCTGATCGAGGCCGGAATCGAACGGGCAAAGGGGTTGATTTCGGTTCTTCCGGAAGACGCGCTGAATGTTTTTGTGGTGCTGTCCGCCCGGCAGTTGAACCCGGAACTGACCATTATTGCACGCGCGGCAGAGGAGCAGACGATCGGGAAATTGACAACGGCCGGGGCCGATCGCGTGATGTCGCCTTACCAGCTCGTAGGCCGCAGGATCGCTTCTGTGGTCCTTCGTCCTTCCATCGTGGAATTCCTGGATGTGGTGGTCGGACAAGGTAAGGCCGCGATGCGGTTGGAGTCGTGTAAGGTGGAGGCCGGTTCCGGTTTGGTCGGAAAGCACCTGAGGGAGGCCAATATCGGTCAGGAGACTGGCGCGATCGTGGTCGGCATTCACGGTCCGGACGGGAAGGCGAAAGTGAATCCTTCAGCGGCCTTGACGCTGTCTTCGATCGAATTGCAGGAGGGGGATATCCTGATCGGCCTTGGGAGTGGGGACCAGTTGGGAAAGTTGAAGACGATGGCTGATGGGAGCTGATGATGATGCTCCTGTGCTAAATTATCCGGCCGGCCGGTATATTACTGACCGGTTTTTTTGTGTAATAGATCAGTTCAGGGAGAACGTGAGATGTCGCTTCCGATTTGTGTAGTTACCGATGCCGAAGGTCAGACGCTGGAAGATGGGTCGAGGCGTTATTCGGGTTACTATTTCCGAGAAATTCTTGCTCACGCGGGCATTCCATTCGATGAAGTGTCGAGGCCTGTGTCGGGAACCGATTTGGCGGACAGAGGCCTTGTCCTGCTGCCCTGGAATCTGACGTTTGACGAGAATGAAGCGCGCGTGATTTCAGATTTTGTCGAAGGTGGTGGGGCCCTGATCGGGCTGGGTGGGAGTTCAGGTCTGGACGCGGTTTTCGGCGCCGAGGACCGGGGTGCGATGGCGGATGGTTATCTCCAGGTTGTTGAAGGTGAACACGCCATTGTAAACGGTCTGGCGAGCAGTTTGCACTGTTTTGGCGGCCGGCGGGTCAAGGCCACCGGCGGTCGGGCGATTTGCCGTGTGACCGGAGCGAGCGACGGTATTGTAGAGCACAGGTCCGGGAAGGGGCTGTCCATCCTGATCGGTCCGGATCTCGTGAGTACCATTTTGCAGATTCAGCAGGGCCAAGAGGTACCTCCGGCGGAGGGTCCAACGCGTATCGATGTGATCAAAGGATTGACTCTGGATCTGGATCGTGACCGGCTGCCTATCGCCGAAGAGGGAGGTCTGGCGTTTCTGGAGCCGATCGGTGATGAACTCAGAGGGATCATCATACGAGCGGTCTTATACGCTTGCTCGGTAATGGATATCCGGACGCCTATTCTCTGGTATTGGCCGGATAATTTGACGGCCATCGCACATATGTCTCACGATTCGGACGGAGGTGACGAAGCGCTGGGCTGGTCGCTTTTCAAGTTGACGCAGGAGGTGGGTATTCCGACGACCTGGTGCATTATGGCCGGGCACTATCAACCGGAGTTCTATGAAGCCGTTCGGGAGTACGGGTCGGAGGTGGCGCTTCACTACGATGCCCAATCATTTCAAACGGCGGACGATGAGACGAAACCCGAAGTTGCCCATCTGAAATGGGGATACGACGAATTCACAGGGCAGCTCGATACAGTCGCCCGCGCCGCGGGTTGTGCCGTAACGACGAACAAGAATCACACGCTTCGGTGGCAAGGACGTCTGGAGTTTTTTAGATGGTGTGAGAAAGCGGGCGTGACTGTGGAGCAGAGCAAGGGGCCGAACACCCCTTATACGAATGGTTTTCCGTTCGGTGGATGCCATCCGTGGTTTCCAATGGAAGATGGGGAACCTGGAGGGAAGATGATCGATGTTCTGGAGGTGAATTTGACGGTGCAGGATATCCACCGCAGGTGCTCCACGCATCTCGCCACGCAGTTCGCCGAGCGGATCTACAAGCATTACGGGATCGGTCACTATCTGTTCCACCCGGCCCACGTCTGGGATCCCGCCGTGCGCGGCGGCCTTCGCGCGATCGTGGGTTTCATACACGATTTGGAGATGCCCTGGTGGACCGCTGCCCGGATCGGGCAGTGGGAACGTGCGCGGCGAGCGGTGAGGTTCATGCGGTCTGGAACCGGCGGATATGAGCTGGTGGCGGGGGAATCACTCCAAGGGGCGACCCTGCTTTTCACAGGTGGTGGGAAGGCGAAGGTGAACGGCGTGAACGTGGAGGAGCAGGTCGAGCGATACGGATTCACGCTTGGCACGGCGACATTGGATATCGCTGCGGGTGAATCTGGAGTCGGAATTCAGATTTGATTACGCAGGTGGATTTTGAGAAGGCCCGGCGATGATTTCGTCGGGCCTTCTTCTTTTGCGATCAATTCGAGCAGGATTTGGCTCTAATTCAGATTTCCTGGTGGACCCCTCTCCCCGGGCTGCGATGCTCTCCAGAATAACCGGTCGACCAAAGGCAGCGCGTGTTTCTGCACCTTCCAGAGTTCTACGGCAGGATATTATCCGCCGTGCGTGTCTGATACAAGGGCTTTCAGTCTTAGCGTATGATGTCGATTTCTTCCAGGAATTTGATGACTTCGACCCAGTAAGCGGGCCAGTCCGGCGGACAGTCGATGTGGTTGGACTGATACGTCAGAAGGCGCGAATCTTTCGCTGCCTCTGACAGCGCAAGGGCGTGGCTGTAGGGGATGAGGGTATCGTGTTCACCGTGGGTGATGTGTACAGGATTATCAAAAGCGGATACCTCTTCGAGATTATCAAAGGGATCACGTACGAGAAATCCGGGCGAAAAGTATCGCGAGGAGAGGGCTCGGACACTGGTGAATGTGCACAGGAGGATGAGGGCCGCTGACGGTCTTCGGGCTTGAAGCGCGCAGACCACGCCGCCACCCAGGGATTGTCCCATAAACACGATTCGTGAGGGATCGACACCTTCCCTGGTGACGAGACTGTCATAGGCTTCGACGAAAGCACCGGTGATGGCCTCCTGAGCAGGTGAACCAGTGGATCTTCCGTAGCCGGGGTATTCTACCAGCAGGACGCCGACTCCGCGGTCTGCTAGTGCGCCCATATAACCGGGTGAATAGTCGATGAGTTCCGCATTTCCGTGCGCGAAGATGATTACTGGAAACGAGGCGTCATCTCCTTTGGGCGGAAGAAACCAGGATTCTACGCGGCCGCCCTTGACGTCTATCCAGGACTTTTCCACCCCGGGAACTGGAATCGGTTCTTCAGGAATCCGTGCAAGATGTCGTGGAAACACCAAGCGTCGCTGCACAACGAACAGGAAGCAGAGGTAGACCAGGTAGAGACACACGATCCACAAAAAGAGGTATATCAGGGTGGGTGCTTTGACCATTGATCCCCGGGAATGATGTGGGTGAGAACAGGTGTTGAGATGAGGGAAGCGTCCGGGCGTGCAGGTCAGTATTTTTCGGGTACGAAGGTCTGGTCGGAGAGGGGCGGGCGAACGTAACCCGTGTCTTCTTGGCGTGGAGGTAGCTCGATGGCTTCGGGTGTAAGATCCTTATAGGGTACGCAGGAAAGCAGGTGATGGATACAGTTGAGTCGGGCTCGTTTTTTCGAGTCCGCGTCTACCACATACCACGGCGCCTGCTTGATAACGGTGTGGTGAAACATATCGTCTTTGGCGTGAGAGTATTCAACCCATTTGGTTCTGGCCTCGAGGTCCATCGGGCTCAATTTCCATCGTCTGGTGGGATCCAGAATGCGGTTCTGGAACCGGCGCTCTTGTTCTTCGTCGCTTACGGAGAACCAGTATTTGATCAGAATGACACCCGATCGAATGAGCATCCGTTCGAACTCCGGACAGGACCGGAAGAACTCCTCGTATTCCTCTGGCGTACAGAATCCCATTACGTGTTCCACCAGGGCGCGATTGTACCAGCTCCTGTCGAAGATCACCATTTCACCGGCCGCAGGAAGGTGGGTCACATATCTCTGGAAATACCATTGCGTTTTCTCACGTTGGTCGGCGCAGCCAGGGCCACGACCCGGCAGATTCTGGGGCTCAGACTCTCCGTGATCCGCTTGATCACTCCACCCTTGCCTGCTGCGTCTCGACCCTCGAAGATCACAACAACTTTTAGATTTTTGTGTCTGATCCATTCCTGGAGCTTGACCAGCTCGATCTGGAGTTTCGCAAGCTCCTTTTCATAGGCCGCATTCTTGAGCTTTTTTTCGTGGGACTTCCCCTTGCCGGAGTCCGTGCTTTCAGAAAATTTGTTCGTGTCGTGTTTGGACATTCCTACCCCCGTCCTTTGGCAGCTGTGTTGTATCGATTTATCTGATTCTCCCGGTCGAGACCCGATGAGGTCTTTGGTGATTTTCGGGATCGACCGTTCGAGGTTCGGGAAGTCGAGACTCCCGGAGGTCTGTATTTCCGCAGATTAACTCGAGTGTGATGCCGGTTAGCAGGTCACATCTTTCCCTTCGCTGCCGAAAATGGCGAGGCGCTCTTCGGAGGATGTTCGCTCGACGCTCGCGGGATAGTAGTGCAGCTGAATCGCTCTTCGCCTGGCGTCTGTATTGTTTTCCGGGGTCCCGTGGTGAATCATACCGGACCAGAAGAGACACCCACCGGGCGGGAGCTGGATGGCGACTACCCGGTTTCGGACAACGTCGGTATCACAGATCTGCCAGTCGCGCCTTTTGAAGTGAACCACCGGACCCTCTTTATGTGTCACGGGGATGACGCGCATACATCCGTTTTCAGGTGTTGCATAATCCAGTGACAGCCACACGCTGACGATCTGGGTGCCGAGCGGCAGGTTGAAATAGGCGTGGTCTTGATGCCAGGGCTTTTCCCGACCGACCCGCGGGGCCTTCAGGATCGCCTGGTGCGAGAACAAGGCGGGCTCTTCTCCTATGATGCGTCCGATGACGCCTTTCAGCCCGGGATGTTCTGCGAGTGCTGATAGTCTGTCGTCGTAGCCCACAAAGTGCTGAAGTTTGCGCACGGCGTCCCACCGCTCTTCGTCGGTGAGTTCCTGGAGGCGGTCGCGGTAACTGCCCTCGAACTGGACACCCTTGAATTCGGGATTTCCGCCGCTGATCAAATGCATCATCCCCGCCTTGACGTCGGCGAGTTCGTCCCCGGTGATCCCCTGTTTGACAGCGAGATATCCGTTTTGATGATAGGCCGCTATGTCCGCATCCGAGACGCTTTCCAGATTTTCGATTCCTTCATCAATTTCGTGAAAGTCGTAGAGGTCGGGAGTGTATCCGCCGTCGTTCTCATAGTTGTCGAAGGATACACGCTGTTCTGTTTCACCCATTGGAGGCTCCTGTTGTTCCGGTCACGGTTCTTGTGGACTATTCGTCCTGTAAGGAAAGTAGCGAGGGCCTGTACTGGTGTCAACTGGAATTGAGTTCAGGGACGGTTCCAGCGGCTCGGGTTGATTCCAGGCGCAACGTTGGACATATGTGCCGGTTTGTTGCCGCCTTCGAAATTCCAATGTCGCGTGTTCGGATTCCCAAACAGCGGTCGAACGGATTCAGGAAGTCCGGCGAGGTCCGTATCATTCCATTCCTCAACCCGGTCGATTGGTCCGGCCCAGGCGGGACGGTAGGCAATGGCCAGCATTTCTCGTGCGTGTGCCCCGGTGTTCGGAAAGTTGCCGTGGAACACGTTGTGGTTGATGAGGACCGCAGATCCCGATTTCACGGGAACCATTACCTGTTCAGGATGATCGGCGTATCGTTTGTAGGGATTGGCGTCGGCGTGCATCGACAGGTGGGAGCGGGGTATGACTCTGAACGGCGACACGTCCTCCGTGAGGTCCTGCAGGTAGTAAAGTACCCGGACCATAAATGGCACACTGCCTTCGAAGCCGAAGATCTGTGATCCGTACGGTTGGCCGTCTGTGTGCAGACTGATGCCCGGATGACCGGGTTCGGATCGAGCGTAGGCATAGGAGACAAAGATGATGTCCGGTCCGAATAGCTCACCAAGAAAGGTCAGTGTGGGTCGATGGGCAATCAGGTCGGTGATCGCTCCACCCTGGAACTGAATCGCGGGGCAGACCTGCTGATGCACACTGTAATCGACGGGGCGAGTCTCGAGGGTGGCGGTCTCCGAGCGGAGCATTTCGAGATGATCGAGTGAGAGTAGATCCGGGATTACGAGATAGCCTTCCAGTTCGATCTGGCGAATTCTGTCTCCAGAAGTAAGCGAAGACCAGTTACGGTTGTCGATGGTGTAGCTGCTCACGGTGATGACCCTCGTAGAACGGTTTGATATACAGGAGGCACAAAAGGAGGGAGAAGTGCCTGTGTGATCTCGATGGATCCGACGAGTGAAAAGTATTGTAACTATTATACATTACATAAAGATATGGTATTTTGTCCAATCCGGATCGTTCGGCTGGCACCTGATTTGCCTGTATACAGCGTTAAGGAGGTGACTGTAATGAAAACACGACTGAGTTTACTGTTTTTCGTTCTATTATATTCTGCAATGATCCAGACGCCGGAGGCCAGGGAGATTCAGACCTCCGGGAAGACGGCAGGAAGTCTTTCCGATTCTTCGCAAGTGAATGAGGCCGCATCGGCCTTCCTGGTGCGCTGGCGGAAATTCCGAGACCAGACCCGTGATCAGGCTTTTGAGATCCAGCAGACGAGGACGGCCTCAGGTGTGCGAGGGACGGAATCCGAAGATTTTCTGCTCGCCCGCCTTTTCTATTCGCCCGTTCCGCGTAAACACACCGATCTGGTGATGCTCAACAAGCTATATTTCAAGACCCGCAATTAGGTCAGGCGTATAGTATTGTCGCCCCCCGGTCGCACGATCGGGGGGCTTTTTCCGTGTCAAATTTTGTACTTTTCGATTTT
>CAVOEZ010000056.1:0-11431 GCA_963694355.1 Latescibacteria bacterium UBA2968
ACTCGCAAACGAGACCATAGACTGGTCTTCTGTATCGATCGTCTTGTCGTATTTCAGCAATTCTGCCCGACTCGTATCCATTGCCTGAAGCATCGTATAAATAGAAGAGGTACCGCAAATCCTCGTCCGATCCTGCGCTTTGGCGATCACCTGAAAAAACGCCTCGGGGTCCATTTCCTCGGCTGCCGCCAGCGCGTCCCGGTCACAACTTTCTACCTCCTCGATAAACTTGTCGGGCAGCCCCGGATCTCCGAACCGCCGACCCACGTGACTGAAATCGACCCCGGCAATGAAGCAAACGGATTTGCCCGACTCCTTCAGCGCCTGTTTCAACGACTCGAAAAAATTCGCCACCAGAGGAATCTCAGCGGGGGAATGGTTCTGTTCGATCATCTCGTGGAATGAGCCGCAAAGGATCGGAATGAACGTGATATCGCTATCTGGATACAGATATTTCAGAAACACGGTCTGAAACTCGATCGAGTGCTCTGTCCGATGCACCCCTTCGTCCTCGAAGATATCCAGGTCCGTCAACTCGGCCAACCGGTCGATCACGGCCTGATCCGTCTCGAGGGTCCCGAAAGGAGTTTGGAAATCCTTTCGGCTGACCACGAATGGGTGCCTCGCGGAATGACCCGTTCCGAACACCACAAAGACATCGGGCCTGGGCGCATCTGCCAGTGCGCGATACGCCCAGGCGAAACAAGGACCACCGCGGTTGAAATCGATGTGCGGGGCAATGACCGCGCGCACCGGCGTACGCACAGAACCTGGCTGTGGGGACCCGGGGCCTTCCGGCGGCTCGAAAAATCCGTCGATCATTTCCCTGAGAACCGCAGGGTCGTCAGGGTAGGACGCCCCGGCGTGCGCGGCCGGGCGTACGGGCGAATCCAGAAATCGATTTTCGATCTCCAGTCGATATTTTTGAAAATTCTCATTGTCCAGAAGATGCGCGCGGTCGATCTGCTTGACCAGTTCCACAATCTGGTCTTCATTCACGGACACGTCGTCGAACTTGTCCGCATAAGCTGCGACCAGGTCGGCAAGCGAGTGTTCGCCATCGAAAAGGGTGAGCAAATAATACACGTGATGAGGAACCGCCACATCGTCGTTGGCATACCCTTCGGGGTCTCTCAAAAAGACAAGATGCTGACCCTCGTGCTCAACAGGAATGGGTTCTACGTGTCTGATTACTGGATATGGATCGATGGACACCGAATTTCCTCGCCTGACAAAGAAAGCCTCACCCCGGGACCTTGGGGCGAGGCTCCTGTTAACCTCTCAATTCCACCGCCGCTCAACCACCGCCCTTTTCCACTTCTGCCGCCCGGAAAGCTTCTGGACTCTGGACATTCTGTAATGTCATCTCTTCCCGCTCGCTGATTCCGTATCTTTTGGAATCGTTGGACCACTTCACACGACCGACGGGCTCAGCAAATGTTCCCATTTGTGGTCATAAAAAAAGCAGACTGAAGGAAGTCGAACAAAACCAATTATTCCACCCTCGATCGGGGCAGGATAACGGACGACATGATAGATGGAACACCCTTTTATGTCAAGGAATTTCTGGCCCTTGAAAACGTCAAAAAAGCCTGATAATTCGGGCATAAATCATCATATTACGCCGGGCGTTTCCCGGCCACCTTTGCCACCCAGATACTCAGCTCGTAGAGCACAATCAAGGGCAGGGCCATCATCAGTTGGGAAATAGGATCTGGCGGTGTGAGCAAGGCCGCGAGGACAAAACCGACCACCACCGCGTAGCGTCGCCCACTGCGCATCGCCTCGGGCGTAACAACCCCTACCTTAGCCAGAAAAAATGTCGCTACGGGGAGTTCAAAAACCACCCCAAACGCCACAAGAAGCCGCAGCACGAAACCGATGTAGAACCCGATATCGAACTGAGGCTCGATATCCACGCCCTCACCAAGACTGATCAGAAACCTGAACGAAAGCGGAACCACGCCGGAATGCGCCACCACCGCACCCAGGAGGAAGCAGACCGTGGACGAAAAAATGATAAACGCGACATAATATCGCTCCTTATCGAACAGCCCAGGAGCCACGAAAAGCCACAACTGATAGAGCAACAAGGGCAGTGCGAGAATGGCGCCCCCTACGAGCGCGATCTGCAGCTTCACCATAAACATACCCATCGGCTTCAAATAGATCAGCCTGATGGGTGGATCGATAACCTCCAGTTTAAACAGCCGCATCAACGGGTTGACGCCGCGAATGGGCTCCACCAGGAATCGGAGAATCTCGTCCGAGTAAATCCCGCAAAGCGCGGCACCCACCACCACCCCGGCCAGCCCCTTCAGAAGTCGCCAGCGCAATTCCTCGAGGTGATCCAGAAACGGCATCGCCACCTCATTCCCCTGAGCTTTATCAAGCTGTGTGCCCGCCGGGAGAATCGAGTTCTCACCCTGGCCGTCCTCTATTTCAGACCGGCCAGGCCCCCCGCTTATCGTAAGCATTGCAAGCACCAGGGCGATCGCCAGACAGATCTGTGAAAACAGATCGCCGTACCGGGTGTAAAATGTCAAATCCGCTCTTACGGCGACTTCCCCGGTGATCACCGCCGGGTGAAAGATTCCGGTCGTCTCCGACTGTCGCCCGTAGGGATCCACAAGCGTTGAGACACCGGTATTCGCACAGCGCACCACCGAGCGACGGTTCTCGATTGCCCGGAACACAGAGGCCTCGGCGTGCTGGTAGGGTCCGGAACTCCGCCCAAACCAGCCGTCATTCGTAATCACCACCAACAGCTCTGCACCCCTGGCAACGAACTCGCTCACGAACCCCGGGAACACGGAATCGAAACAGATCAAGGCCGAGAATCTGACATCTGGCCCTTCGAACACCGTTTGCACCTCCCCCGAATCCCAGTTCCCCGCCACGAAACCGCCACCGCTGAACTGAATCTTTCTCAGAAACGGAATGAGACCCGGAAATGGCGCACGTTCGCCAAAGGGCACCAGATGCGTCTTGTCATAATAGTCCGTAATCCCTTTTCCAGGTGCGAACAGAAATGAGGAATTGAACACCTGCACGGGGCTTCCAGTCACCAGGCGATACGCGCCCGTATACAGGTGGACCCCCAGCGAATCCACCAATCGCTCCACCTGCTCCCGGTCTGCCCTGTAGGTCCTGCTCTTGATATATCCTACGGCGGTTTCCGGCCACACCACCAACTGTGCGCCCTGCTCCGCCGCCAGCTCCGTCATCGGCTTCAATTTGCCAAAATTGTATTCGAACCCCCGATACTCCTTGGCTACCGGGGGCATATCCGGCTGGACGGCCGCAACCACCACGGTACGTCCAGAATGTTCCTCGGAGAGCGCCAGCAAACCGTGCGACAAGGGTGCAATGAAAAGCGCTGCGAATCCCACCAGAAGCATCTTCCGTCGCTCGACCTCTCGAAGCAACGCAAGAGCGACCAGATTGACGACCACCAACCAGAAGGAAACACCATACACACCGGTCACCGAGGCGTACTGAATCAAAGGGAGGAAAGCGGATTGGGAATTGCCTGCAACCGCCCAGGGAAATCCCAGATCCCCCAGACTGTTGAGGTATTCGAACCCGACCCACAGGAAGGGCGCCGCCCACAACCCCAGCGACCCGAAACGGGACAGCACCCTGCTGAAGAGGTAGGTGAACAGGCCCCGGAAAACAGACATATAGAAAACCGCACCCAGCATTCCCGGCAGCGACACCCAGCTGACCCAGTAGATCGCGGTCAGATAGAAAAATATCCCCTGAATAAATCCCGCGCCAAACGCCTGACGACCGGTCAGTCTCTGCGCAGAAATAAACAGCGGGATCAGGGCCAAATAAGCCAGAACGCCCAGGGGGAGCGGCGGAAAGGCCGCACCCAGCAGCAGTCCGGAGACCGCCGGGTAAACCAGCAGAAACATCCATTCCTTTTTCATTCCGAACGCCACGTCACACTCGCTTCAGTACTTGAACTCGAAAATTCTGCCTGAATCGCCCTCATCACCTCGCCTCCGATTCCGCCAGATTCTCCGACGGCCACACCAGGGGTCCGCTCTTCCAGGGTCGAATGAGCTGATTGTCGGTGCCATAAAAAAACTCGTGACCGTGCGCCCTGGGTGCATACCACACCCGCTCGGCGATCTCCTTCTCCAAACGCATCTCCTCCAGCGTTGCCAGCCGGGTGTTGTCCCGGGTATGAAACCAGAGCCCCAACATTCCGTCGATCACCACCCGACCGATCGGCGTCTCCACCAGACTGCACAGATGACCGCGCAGCCCCATTGACAATCCCTTGAGGGGAACATCCAGACAGACACCGATCTGCTCGGCGAGTGCGGCACCCAGACGGGCGGTATCTCCGCAAAAGCACCCGGCAAGTCGGGGAATCGTCTCAACCGATGACACATTAGATACCCGTGACCACGTGGACGAGTGTGTCGTAACCTGAGGATGGTGAATCCACATTGCAGCCGCGCAGAGCGCATCCTGCCAATCCGGAAATCGTCCGGAAAGCACCTCTGCCACACGCCGCAACGAGT
Organism: Latescibacteria bacterium UBA2968; assembly: GCA_963694355.1. Classification (GTDB taxonomy): domain Bacteria; phylum Latescibacterota; class UBA2968; order UBA2968. The sequence continues at coordinate 4,539 of CAVOEZ010000056.1, forward strand.
CCGCCGCCGAGAGATCGATATCGTCCGCTCCCTCGGGATCTGCCAGAACGAAATCCGAAGCGGCACCTTCCCGTGTCGTTCTCAAACGATAATCCGGCAATCCCGACAGAATAAAGGCTCGAAACTTGTCCAAAAAATCCGGGGCCGAGGGGTCAGGCCTTTCAGCTCTGGTTCCGCCATTCGCACCAAACTGTTCTCTGACAATAATGCCGTGATCGAAACCGAAAGGATATTCAGCCGCCCACAAAAGATTACCTGACGCGTCCACAAGTCGCAGGCGGAGCATTGCCATATTTCTCGAACCATTCGCCCACTTTGCCCGAAAAGAAAAGACCAGAGGGATCTCCAGACTGAACTCGCCTGGCGCAATGGACAGCGGCACGGGCGCCTGTGGATATTTCCCATCTCCCGGCAGGTCTGCCTCGATCTCCAACTGTCCATTCACCTGATCCACCGCCAAACCGCTAAAGGTAATGGGACTGACCCCCCAGACGGGTTTGCGGAAGTCGATCTCCGTCACACGCACACAGGGTGCGGATTTGTAGAGGTCACCGTAAACCAGCGGCGTGTCCGTCCAGTCGACCGGCTCCGGCCAGGCGAGGGACCGCACCAGGTGTGCCTCGTGAAATCCCGTACTTACGGAAAACCCCAGGGGTTCACCGGATTGCGCCCAGAGACTGTCGGCCGGAATCTTCAGACGTGCAAGGAAAGTGGCGTCTTCGCGATATCTGAACTCACCATCGGCGGCAGGCGGAGCCTTCAGCTCATTGGCCCCTACATCTGTCAACTCTTCGCCCTGGGTGGTCCAGTGCGCCTCACCCGTCACCTCACCCCTGTCGTCCACCGCATAAAGCCAGCGCAGCGCGTGATCGTGCCCGGGGTTTAAACGCACCGAGAGATAGGCCCTGTTCTGCCACTCCGGGTGATCGGGGCGAACGCCGGGGTCGGGAGCACCTTCTGCCAGCGCAGTCACGATCAACCAGCCGTCAGCCACCTCGATCTGTACCCACGCCTGGCGGCCCTGGGGGTCCGGACCCAGGTGAAGCGTGTGATGCTCGGCCGAGGGAAGGCTGGAATCTTCGACGGACTCGGCGATCAAACTCGGCGACTTCAGTCTGCAGGGCCAGCGCATTTTGTAGGTTCACTCCTGAGAAAGGACTTCAAAAATTCGCACGCTACAACGGCAAAAAAAAGGCTTTAGGATTCACCGCAGCGGGTATGAATATATAGGAGCACATGAACCAAGTCAAATGGGCATTATCTGTTCTAATTCCTAATTTCTCACCGGTTTGACAACCCGAAAACACTTGCCTATCTTCCTCACTATGCTACCCGACCTCGAACAGGAACTCCAGGAACTCCGATCGCGTGACCTCTACCGCGCCCCCCTTGAAATCGAAAGCGCCCAGGGACCACGCGTCGTCATTAACGGCAAGGAATGTGTCCTGTTCTGCTCGAACAACTATTTTGGCCTGGCGAATCACCCCGCCCTCAAAGACCGTGCCCGAGCTGCACTCGACACATTCGGCTGTGGAACGGCTGCGTCGCGCCTCATCTCGGGGAATATGTCGATCCACGAGGAACTGGAGAGCCGCCTCGCGCGGTTCCTCGGCACGGAATCCGCCCTCTCCTACCCCACCGGCTATATGGCCAACCTGGGTGTCGTCCCGACGCTTGTGGGCCCCGGGGACATCATCTTCAGCGATCGGCTGAACCACCGGAGTATCATCGACGCGTGTCGACTCTCCAGAGCGAAAACGGTCGTATACAACCATTGCGATACCGATCACCTGGCCGAACGCCTCTCCGTCGAAACCGACTACCGCCGCCGAATGATCGTCACCGACGGCCTCTTCAGTATGGACGGTGACCTTGCGCCGGTCCCCGAACTCGTAAAACTCTCGCGTGACCACCACACGATCCTGATGATCGACGACGCGCACGGAACCGGCGTATTGGGCCCTCGAGGCCGGGGGATCCACGAGCACTTCGGAATCGCCGAGGGGATCGACGTACTGATGACGGCGGGCAGCAAGGCACTCGGCACATTTGGTGGCTTCATAGCCGGCGCCCGGGCGCTAATCGACCTGCTCATCAACCGCTCTCCCAGCTTCATCTACACCACGGCGCTCGCCCCGGACACCTGTGCGGCTACGATTGCCGCCCTCGACCTGATTGAAGCGGATCCCACATTTCGCGAAAAACTCCGGGCAAATGTCGAAACAGTCACGGGCGAACTCACGGGCCTCGGGTTCGACATAATGAACTCCCGCTCACAGATCATTCCCGTCCTCGTTGGCGATGCCGGTCGCACAATGGACATCTCACGCAGACTCTTCGACAAGGGGATTTTTCTCTCGGGTATTCGTCCGCCCACCGTTCCCCAGGGCGAGAGCCGCCTGCGCCTCACCTTGATGTCGAACCACAGTGAGGAAGACATCTCGCGACTCCTCGAAGCGATGTCCGATGTTCGGGACACCTGGGTGTGAACCCCTCCGTTTGCCTGCTGTTCCTCCTGGTCAGTCTGTCCACCACGCTACACACTGCCACCCTTTCCGGTATCGTCACGGACGGCGAATCCGGCCAACCCCTCCCCTACGTCAGCGTAGTGCTCCCCGAACTCAAGCGAGGCGACCACACCGACCTCAACGGCACCTACTCCATTCCAAAACTTCTCGAAGGCGCCTGGCAAGTTCAGGTCTCCTCGATCGGTTACCTCACCAGAACAGACACCCTCCACATTGAGCAAACGCTCCAACACAGCGTGTCGCTCCTTCCAGACCCGATCACGATGAAATCCGAGATCGACCTCCCCATGCAATCGCTCAAAGAACTGGTCCGCGGAGTGCGTCAGCGAATTCACGAAGATGTCTTCCAGCCGAGATACGAAGAACTCAAGACGCACCGATTCGGGATGCGGGGGACGCAGACACTCTACCGGGGCGATTCGCCCAAGAGCGGGGTGCGCGCAAGAATCGAATTCGATGGAGAGGGATATTACAGAAATCCAGGGGAAATATTTCAGGTAATCACTGCTTACCGGTCTGGGAATCGCCTGGCGGGTGGCTTTGGAATGCACCCCGGGGCGATCGTGGACATTCGGAAGGGAAGTCTTGGAGGAAAGCGTTTCGATGTTGGACCGCTGCCGCTCAGTCCGAACAGTGACAAGAATTACAGATATCGCCTGGTCGACACGATTCAGATGGGAGACATCATTGTCCACCGGCTCAGTGTAATGCCGAAGAAGAAACGAAAACCAGGTCTGGAGGGCTACGTCTGGATATCGGGCAGAGATTTCTCGATCGTTGGTTACGACCTCTCGCTCAACAGGCACACGCTTCAAAAACTCGGGATAAGGGAACTCCAGACCTACCAGGAAAACGCGCTCTATTTCGACAAATACTGGCTGCCAACGAACCAGACGGTTCGGATCAGAACCATTGCCGGTCAGCTTGCGGAGCAGACCACCACACTCTCTGGCTACGAACTCAATTTGACACTCGCCGATTCGCTCTTTGCAGGGCCTCGGCTCAAGATGCACGCTCAGGCCACCTCGCGGGACACCACGTACTGGAAGGAGCGATCCGCCACGCTCGACGCAGATCAAGCCGCCGAATTCCGAAAATTGATGCAAAACGACCAGTTGCCCGAAGGCTGGAAGCGGCTGATGAAAGAATAGAGAGAGATAGTACAGGCGCCTGGAAATTCTGATTCTGCAAAATATCGAATTCTAAGAATAGAGTTATTTATTTGTTATTTAAATATTTAAGTAAATATCAATCTGAATTCACAAACGTATATAGTATCAAGTAATACGTTCATGATCAGTCGGAAATCCCGTTCAATTTTCCCGGATTTCCAGGATTCAACTCCGTAAGAGAACTTCTACACCGCGCCTGACCCGAAGCCGTTTTGATCGACACGCATCCTCTACTTTCCCCAACTCCTGATGAAATCCGCCGTCCCGTAATCCCTCGGCATCTCATCGAAGTGATAAATCATTGGCCCCGACTGATACCCTGGGACGAACAATTCCTCTTCAGACCGTAACAATTTGTCCAGCGGTGCAAAGCGTTCCCAAAGCGTATTCGCCTGGGATTCCGTAAAACGGTCCGCGAACTCCGGTCCCCAGTTGAGTGTAATCGGGTGTTCACCACGGACCCTTCTGGCAAGATCTTCCGGAACATCTGGATAAGGAGGTCGCTTTGCCAGCCGGATCGCCAGCGCTGCCTTGCAAAGGAAAACTGTGGTAAGCATCCTTCCTTTTTCCCCTCGCCCAGGGTGAAGCTTCTCAAGAGATGCCAGATAAGTGGTCCCGTCTCCTGCCGAAACCGCCTTCAGCGCAGACTCCGTATGCGCCTTCATTTCTTCACCTCGCCCCTGCCAGCGCTTGAAATCAGCCGCAGCTTCAGAAGAAATGTGATCTGTAAAACCAAGGTCGGGCATCGAAGTGAACGTGGAGAATCCACCGTGGATCGTCCGCCTCAAAGTTGGGCTGTAGTTGCTTCCCCAGTGAAGGAGTGGGAGAATGTAGACCACGCCATCGCCCGCCTCCAGATGCGTTTGAACAGCATTTGGTACCGGTTGACACGGGTCCTCCAGCATATGCGCGTTCTCTTCCACCGTATTGCGTCTGATGTGGCTGCCCGGAACCACCCACAGCACGTTGTCGTCATATAGTGGAATATTCCACTGAACGTATCGGGGTCCTCCCTCGACAATATCATCGATATATCCCTGCAGGGGTGCCGTGTCTATCGGGTGAAGATCACGGTGCCACTTTGCCGGACCGTGATCCCTCGCGGGATTGCACATCATCATCATCTCGGTCACCGCCCCATCATCAATACCCAGAAGCTCCGTACTGATCCTCTGGATATTCGGCTCGAGCCAGACCTCAACGGCAGGCGCCGTCCCTGAATCTATGTGATCCACCAGGGGCGGCCGTTGAAGCATCAGCCGGGGTTGTGGGTTCTTCTCCCACTCGCCGCCTGGTGGATCGCCTTCCTTCCGCTCTGCTTTACAGAGCTCGCGCCGACAATCCACCAGCTTCTCATAGGCCTCGCGAACCCGATCGAGCGCGTCGGGCGGAATCGCTGCCTTCACGATCAAGTAACCTTCCTCGAGAAATTTGACGCGATCGACTGGCATATTGGAATCTCCTTATGAGATTGAAACCGGCTGGCTTCCCGTTCGAATGACCTGGCCCTTCTGCTGCTTTCTCCGAAAACCTCTTCATTTTTGGGTGCATCGCAAACCAATTCTGCTTAAATTATAGGAACACTATGGATCTTGCTGAAAATTAATCTATCGGATCGACCGTGCACATTTTTTTACGCGACTAAAAAGGAAAGTACCTTCCCGCTCGAATCAGAAAATGTGCACAAGATTTTCTCCGAATAGAGATTGTCACACACCCTGAGGATCATCCAATGAACGTATTCCACCGTATGTTCGCCGCACTCCTGCTAAGCGGAATTCTGATCGTGACCTTGCCATCCGCAGGAGCTGCGGAATCCGGGGCCAATGTGAGTGACCGCAAGGATCAGGTCGCACAAACCGATCAAAGACCGGATGATGGGGTAGACTGGGAAGCGATTCGCACCACCGCTCCTGAGGAATGGTCGGAAGACCTAAAAGCGCAGCTCATCTCTGCAGGATACGACCTCGACCGCATTGCCGCACGCGTACGCAAGGCCCAGACCGATGCCGTCTGGCGAGAGGCGACGCACACACCACCGGAAGAATGGTCCGAGGAACTAAGGGCCAAGCTTCTTGAACTAAAACCCGGAAGCACCCTCAGGGAAATTGCCCAGGGAATCCGCAAGCGTCAGCAGGCCGAAACCGATCGTCCGAAATCCAAAGATCAAATTGGTCTGCGAATCAGGGCAGCGGTGGCTGCAGGAGAAATAACACCTGAACAAGGTCGCCGGAAATACGCAGCCTATCTGAAAGCCAATCAGCAGATGCATTCGGATCTGGAGACCGCTGGAAGACGCCTCAAAGCAGCAGTCCAGAATGGGGATATGACCGAGGAGGAAGCGCGTCGGCGATACGCTGCTATTCTCGAAGGGAAAAAATCGGACCTCGCTCCAGACCTGACAGCCATCCGGCAGCGTCTCGCAACGGGTGTCGAAAATGGGGACATTTCCGCCGAGGAAGCTCGCAAACGTTATACGGCGCTTCTTGAAAAACAGAAGTCAAACGCCCCTGATCTTGAAGCCATTGGCCATCGTCTGAAAGCCGCGGTAGAAAATGGTGCTATTACCGCAGAAGAAGCGCGTCGACGGTATGCAGCTTTTTTAAAAAGCCAGCAAGCGGGTGGATGGGATGGTGGCGGCACCGACAGGCTAGCGGAATTCAAGCGCAAAGTGGTCGCAGAAGCGATGGCCACTTCACCCTCGGAGTGGTCCGACGACCTCAAAGCCGAAATTACACGAGCCGGCTGGGACGTGGATGAATTCTCCACCGGAATCCTTGCGCGCCAGGAACATACCAACAACCCTGACAACGAATCTCGAAACGCACTACGCCGGACAGAACACAAACCGAAAACTGCAAAGAATCGCCTCAGGGAATACTCAATCAGATCGAATGGCCCGAACCCCTTCAACCCACAGACCTCACTGCAGTATGCGATGCCCGAAGCCGGCGCCGTCCAGATAGTCGTCTACAACCTTGCTGGCCAGACCGTCCGCACCCTGGTAAATCAGCAAATGCCCGCCGGTTCGTACCGGCTCGTATGGGACGGCACCAGCGACAACGGAAGAGAAGTCGCGAGCGGTGTTTACCTGATCGATATGAGTGCGGGCACATTCAGCGACATCCTCAAAGTCACCCTCGCCAAGTAACCGCAACACTGCAATTTTGAACTAGAAAAGCGGCGCCTAGAA
>CAVOEZ010000057.1:0-11386 GCA_963694355.1 Latescibacteria bacterium UBA2968
CTTGAAGTGACACCCGTGATCCGACGTAAAAAGAACTACTGTATTTTCGCTGAGCCCCAGACTCTTCAACGCGTCCAGCGTTCGCCCAAGGGCCTCGTCCAATCGCTTCACCATTCCATAGTAACCGCCCAGGTGCTGGTGCGCTGATCCACCCAGCGCTGCAAGATCGGGCGGCATCCATCCGCCAGTATATCTCTCCCGATAGCCGTCCGGCGGAGGATAATCATCCAGGTGATTCTGGTGATGAGGCTCGATATAGGACACGAACAAGAAGAACGGGTCCTCCTTGTGTCCATCGATATACCGGATCGCTGCGTCGGTCACCGCATCCACACGATAACCCGGCAAATCCACCGCGTTGCACTCACCGTCATACAGTCGCGTCTGGTAGGCGTCGGAAGTAAACTCTAACACATTGGAGGCCAACCAGTAATCGTATCCACCCCGCTCACCTTTCGGAACTGGCCCAACGGTCCCGCGCTCGTGCAGGTGCCATTTCCCGATATAACCCGTCTGGTAGCCCGCCTCTCCGAAACATTGTGCGAGCGTGCGCCTGTCACCGGGCAAAGGAATCGCATTCCTGAAGCAGCCGCTTGTAGTGGCGTAAAGCCCTGTCTGCCAGCAGGATCTGGCCGGACCGCACACAGGTTGACAGGTAAAGGAATTGGCAACGTGGGTCCCTCGCCGGGCCATCGCATCAAAATTCGGCGTCAACCCCATTGGATTGCCGTGGACGCCCGTCGTATCCCACCTTTGCTGATCGGTGAAGAACACAATCACATTGGGTCTTTCATCAGAAGCCATATCCCCTCCAGACTGACACGTGAAACGCTCTCGAAGTCTGTGAATAAACCCTATAAATCCCTAAAACTTATGCGCATTCTGTCGATATAATGGATATCACATCAAACAGGTCCACGCAAGTGGTATTTGGCTGACGCACCGCTGCTCTTCGACAACTGAAACCAGTTAAATTGCTCGACAAATCTTTCGCCTGTAAATATCTTGTGCAAAAGACCAGAACCTGAAAACTCAGCGAGGATTCCAATGGACAAGGCAGGTCTGGAAGGGTTACTGCAAAAAGCGGATCGATATCTCACTGGAGGTTGTCTGGGCAGTTTCAGAATGCCAGACGAAGTCGCCACCGTATTCCACCGCGGGGAAGGCAGCAAGATCTACGACGTCACCGGACGCGAGTATATCGACTTCGTACTGGGATCGGGCCCGATGATTCTCGGACACGCGCACCCGAAAGTCGTAACAGCCGTTCAGGAGCAGGTCGCCCGCGGCTCTACCTTTTACGGACTCAACGAACCCATCATCCATCTTGCAGAACGTGTGGTCGAAGCTTCACCCTGTGGCGAAGCGATCCGATTCACGTCATCTGGTACGGAAGGCACCTTCTCGGCCCTTCGAATGGCACGCGCGTTCACCGGAAAAGAGAAAATCCTCAAGTTTGAGGGTGGGTGGCACGGCGCTCACGACTACGCGCAGCAAAGCACCACACCACCGGAACCCACAGACAGCCCTGCACCTCGTCCGGATTCACACGGGATCCCGAAAGCAGTGGGCCAAACGGTCCTCATCAGCCCTTTCAATGACCCGGACACAGCCACCGACCTCATCTCCTCCTACGCCGGAGACCTCGCGGCCGTCATCGTCGAACCCTTCCAGCGAGCACTCAGACCGGAGCCGGGATTTCTCGACGCGCTCCGAGAGGCGGCCACCGCGAACGGGGTCCTGCTCATCTTCGACGAAGTCGTCACCGGATTCCGGATCGCCTGGGGAGGCGCCCAGGAGCGATACGGCGTGATCCCCGACATCGCCGTATACGGCAAAACGATCAGCGGAGGATATCCCCTGGCCGCAATCTGCGGTCGCGCTGATGTACTCGCCTGCGCCGATCCAAGACTGAAGGGAAAGGGACCTTACACCTTCGTAAGCGGCACCACAAATGGCAATCCGATCAGTGCCACCGCCGGAATGGCGACCATCGAAATCCTGGCAGAAGACGGGGTCTACGATCACCTTTACAAGATCCCAGGACGCCTCAAGGAAGGGCTCGAAGCGATCGGCCGGGAACTCGGACTCCCATTAAAGTTGATCGGCGAAGGCCCGGTCCTCCAACCCTTCTTTTACGAAGGCGAAATCAAAACCTACGCGGACACACTCAAGGCGGACGGCAACGCTGCCCGACAACTCGGGATCGAAATGATCAAACGCGACATCTTCTTCAACATCAACGGAAAACTCTACCTCTCGCTCGCCCACACCGAGCAGGACATCGATCACACGCTGGAGGTCGCGAAGGAAGCACTCAAGCACGTGAAACTGGGGGTGAACACCTGATGCCATTTATTCTGGAGAAATCAACGGTGGTGGGTGGCGGATTGATGGGCAGCCAGATCGCCCTCGTGCTCGCCTTGGGAAGCAAGGAAGTCGTCCTCAACAGCCGCCGACAGGAAACACTGGACAAGGCGCAAGCCAGCCTCGAACGATACGTACAGGACCTGGCTCGCCACGATGGCCTGAGCGGCCAGTCAGCAGAAACCGTCCTCGGCAGAATCAGAATGTCGACCAGTCTGGAGGACGCTGCGGGCAACTCGGAATTCATCGTCGAAACAATCACAGAAGACCTCGAGGCCAAGCAGGCCTTGTTCAAACAGCTCGACGATCAGATGCCCCCGGAAATCCCTTTGGTCAGCAACACCTCCGGTCTGCCGATCACACAGCTCGGAAGCCTCTCCAAAGGAAAACACAGAATTGCCGGTTCACATTTTGTCCAGCCGGCTCACATCGTCCCCGTAATGGAAGTCATCAAAACCGAACACACCTCGGAAGAGATAATGGATCGCACCGTGACGATTTGGGAAGGCCTCGGGCGAACACCGCTGCGTGTCAACCAGGACATACCGGGATTCCTGATCAACCGGCTGCAGCACGCGGTAATCCGTGAAGCCGTCGCACTCCTCGCCTCGGGTATCGCCGGGGCCGAAGACATCGATCAGGCCTTCAGATTGGGGCTCGCACCCAGGTTCACCACTGCCGGTCCCCTCGAGCAGCGTGACATCAACGGGTTGAGTATGCACGTCAAAGTGGCCACTCACCTGTGGAAGAACCTGTCCTCCTGGGAAGAACCCCTGGCCTATCTCCAGGAATTGGTCGCCCGGGGGAACACGGGACTGGAATCCGGAAAAGGATATTACGATTGGAAGGGGAGAGATGCCGCGGATATTCGCGGGGAAAAGGACGAACAGCTGCTGAGACGAACCCGTCAGGTAATGGAAGATTGGAATAACGAACAGCGATCACGGTGACACGTTTACCGAGAACCAAACGAAACCATAGGAACTGTTATGCCAAGTATGCCCATCGTCTCCGGACGCAGCGGATACAGCGCCACATCACTTGATCTGATCCAGCGATCACGTCAGCAGGTCGAAGAAGTCGCCCAATTCAGAGCCGAGGTTCGCGACTTCAGCGCACCCAGAATGCGGTCTTCCTCCACAATCGAGGCCCTCACCTTGCTGGAAAGAGGTCAAAGGGTAAGCGCTGAACTGCTCGACGTGTCTGTCTGAACACGATCGTACCGAATATAGAAACCCCCCGCCTGAATACAGACGGGGGGTTATTTCATTCAAGGAATGTACTCCGAGTCAGGTGTGCCTCGGGTCAAGCTTTCACATCAAGATGATGCGAGTCGGCAAGCGTAGTAACCGGCGACCGGGTTCCGGAAGTCTCCGTCTGAGACTTCGGTACCGACATCGACTGCTGCATCGAATTCATAATCAATGTGAAGGCGAGATTCGGCAACGTCACTCCTGCCCCCTGAGTAGATGCCAACATCGTCATCACCTCCTCCGGGACACACATTCCTTGTGAATTACTACTATTATATTCGGCATTGAATCGGGCAACCTTGAGTCCGGAATTGGAGTTTTGTATGATATCAGGACACCTCTTTTGCGCCTCTACTTCACTCGAACGCGCCTCCATTCCAGAGAAAATATTTGACAAATCCGAATGTCAAATCTATCTATTCTACAAGAAACAACCCTGTGAATTAGAAGGAACTAATACTTAAGACACCCTGACCCCAACGACTCTGGTCCTGCGAATCCGCACACCTTTCCTGAGACCTTCCATCACGTTGCACCACCCTGGGCGACCCCAAACTACTTGGCGTCCGCTCGTCACGGTCTGCTGGTCACCTTGTACCATCTGACCTGCCAACGCGCCCGACCAAATCGGGGGAGCTCAAGTGGCTACTGAAATCATCGAGATCAGCAAGCGATTCTTCGAACAGCAGATCAGACCAGTTTTGCTAGCCGAGTTTCCCGAAGCCTCGCAGAGAGTTGCCTGCGGGATATTCGGCTACGGCTCCGAGTGTCTGGGAATGGACGACCAGTACTCCAGGGATCACCACTGGGGACTCCGAATCGATATGCTCATTCCCGACGCCGATTTCGCCTCGCTTTCTCAGGAGATCCGTTCGCGAATCAGCGCCAGACTTCCCGATTCCTTCGAGGGATATGACCTCAGAGAAGGGCACGTGGAGGGCGCCGGAATCGGGCCCGAAAGCCTGGAGGGATTCCTGAGCAGAACAATCGGACTGACGCGCGCGCCGGAATCGATCGGTGAATGGCTGGATATGCCCGAAGAGGACATCGTCCACGTAACCAACGGCGAAGTCTGGCACGATCCCTCGGGCAGATTCTCCGACATCCGCAAGGCACTGACTTATTATCCCGAACCGGTCTGGCTTCGGCGCATTTCCCACTGGTGTCGATACCTCTCTGGAATGGGTATCTATCCCCTGCACCGGGCGCTGCTGCGTGGAAATCTCGTCTACGCCACAACCGCCTTCGGAAGATCCATCAAGTGGGCGCTCGAACTCGCATTTCTCCTGAACAAAACGTACTTTCCCTACGACAAGTGGTTATATCCTTTCTTCAAGGACCTCCCGGATCTCGCCGACGAAATGGATCCCTTCATCACGGAAGCGATCGCCTCGGACACCCCCTGGGAGCGCCGCCTCGAAATCCTGAACGCCATTTCTGATATCCTGGACCGAAAAATGGTCGCCCTGGGGATCATACCCGAACACCCGCGTTTCCGCGGCTCCGAAACATCAGGCTACCGGTTGCTCGAGCACGCGTACGGCGTCATCGTCAAAGAGCTCCCCGCGGAGATCAAGAATCACGTCCCGCGCTGGGACCAGACCTATCTGGAGGAATTCCACACCGCTTACGTGGATACGCTCCCGCTAGACACGTGGAACAGCCTCCTGAACCTCACCCCTGTCGAAGATTCAGATTGACAACCGCTCCCGTCAGAGGTAAGTCTTGAGCCGGACCTCATCACACGTTTTCATCCACAACCAAGGAACCCCCTGATGGCAACTGACCTGGAAACCTATCTCTTCGATCTGCGTGGCTACATTCAACTCGAGCAAGCTTTGTCCTCGGAAGAAGTCGCCGAACTGAACGCCAGTCTCGACAAGATCCCCAAACTCCAACCCGGAGAATGGCACGGGAATGTCCACGCCCACAGCTACGGAGACGCGACCTCCGGGATCAACCTGCAGCAGATCTATGAAGGCGGCGAGCCGTTCGAGCGGCTGATCGATCACCCCTCCTGGATTGAGAAAATCAAATTCTTCGTCGGCGGGGAAGGCACCTTCGACTATCACCACGGGCCCCTTTTCATCGATGAAAACCTCGCCAACTTCAGGGAACCGGGCGAGGCGATCGGGCTTCACTCAGGTGGCTACCCTCCAAATATGAGAAATCAGTTCAGGTATCACGGTGGGCGTTTTATGTGCGGACAGGTCAACATCCTCATCGCACTCACCGAAATCGGTCCGGGGGACGGGGGAACGATGCTCATCCCAGGAAGTCACAAATCCAATTTCAAACACCCGCACTACGACAAACACAGGATGTCGAAGGACGCCACGGTCGAGGGAACGGAAGGTGCGATCGAAACCCGAATGAAACCGGGAGACGCCCTGTTGTTTGTGGATGGAATCTCTCACGGGTCTGCCAAACGCATTAACCCGGGTACGCGAAGAATTATCGTTTATCGCTACGGACCTTCCTGGGGAAACTTCCGTCACGGGTATCAGCCCTCACAGGAACTGCTCGAACGACTCACGCCGGAGCGCAGACAGATCGTTCACCCACAGAAACCGCTTTTTAAGCCGCCGGCCGGTCAGGAATGAACAGCAGGAAGCGATCGACTGCTTGCGAATTCCCCGGTTCGACAAGGGGGCTCGCGCTTCAACCCAACCGATACTGAGCGAACGAAAATTGCCTGGCAAACTTCGCTCAACCCACCAAGGAGCAACCAAATGTCTCCGAAGAACCCAGAACCCCTCAAGACCGGAATCATCGGTGTCGGCCTCCTGGGCGGATCCCACGCACGAACCGCGGCCGGGAACGCCAACGTCACCCTCAAGGCGGTGGCGGACACCCGCGCAGCCATCGGCCGAGGGATCGCGAACGAAACCGGCGCTGTCTGGTACGCGGATTACAACGAAATGCTCAGCAAAGAGGACCTCGATCTGGTCATCGTCGCAACACCCGATCCCCTGCACAAGGACCCGATAGTTGCCACCGCCAGGGCGGGTGTCGCGCGCATTATCACAGAAAAGCCTCTGGCTACCGAACGAACCGACGCCCTGCGAATGCGTGACGCGGTAACAAAGGCGGGTGCGGACTTGTATATCCTCTTTCCGAACCGGTTCTCACCGCTGGATCGCGCAGTCTCCTACGCGATGAAAAACAAACTCATTGGCGCACCGGTCTACGGCGATGTCCGGCTGGACGACAACATCAGTGTGCCCACACAAATGTGGGGCAATCGAAGCAAGACCTGGGCGGGCGGTTCCTCAACAGCACACTTCCTGTTCAGCCACGTTGTGGATCTGCTCAGGTGGTACTTTCGCCCGGCGGACGTCGTGGAAGTCAGGGCGATCTCCCAGAACCGGGTGCTAAAGTATACGCCGGACCTTTACGACGCCCACCTCACCTTCGACACCGGCCTGGTGGTCAGAATCAAGGCCGAGTGGATTCGCAGAATGGACGCGCTTGTGGAATTCGAACTCGGATTCTCCGGGCAGAAAGGGACGGTTTATTACCGGAAGACCAGCGCCTTCCGGGCAAAACCCGGTCTCCGATTCGATCTCGACAATGCCACGCCTGCAAGCCTGACCAAACATCAGAAGGTGCTTTCCTCACAGGGGATTCGGTCACGGGTGGTCTCGGATACCACCGCCCGATCACCCCACGTGCTTGAATTCTTCGCCGAGGAAAACGGTTCCGATTCCGCGCTCGGACATTACTTTGAAACCCTCCGAAACGGCCGCAAATCCCCGAAAATCGATGGATTTGGTCCGCTTCCCGGACTGCAAGATGCCCTGAGACAGGTGGACATTGTTACGGCCCTGGTAAAATCCGCCAACCAGGGGAAGTCGATCAAAGTCCCCTCCAGCGTCTAAAAAAGAAGCCCTGTTGTCGGTGTTCTGACAGCAGGGCTTCCTCTCTATTCTAATTTTCCCAGGGCAGGGGAAATTTATCTGAGGCTACTTTTAGATTAAATATCCCTGATTAAAGGCTTTTCTTAAGTGAATCCGTCAAATATATACTTGGTATTTATTTATATTATTTAATACTTCAACTGCATTCTTTACTGTGATGGTTCGATCTAAAAATCAAGAAAGCTACCGACCGGTTGAGTCTCTTGAATCCAAATCACAAACAAATGGCCTTCCCAGTGGCCTTTCTCAACGATCTCCCCAATATCTGACAAGTGTTCCTTCCACCACCACGGCGACACCCCCTCCCTGTGAACTTTATTCGCAAAACCTACAGAACAATCCTGAATCGGTCTCCGATGGTGGTGGAATACACTTCGAAGATCTCACCCACTCGCGATCCGAAATCCTCATTTCCTTCGAGCAGGAAGACCTCCCGCCCACGCATACCGCGAATCGTAAAAATGTCGTCATTGATGCGAAGCAGGCAGCCGGAATACCCTTCCTTCGGATGTTCCACATTGCTCTCGAATCGGGATTCCTCTCCGGAAGCCACCTTGCCCCGGCCGCGGATAAAGCGCGGCAAACCGCTGAGGAATACGCGCGAACCATTTCCTTCCGTCTCGACGCCTTTAACCAGATACACCGTCTCCGCTCCGGAAGGATGTGTCACGTAGAGCACTTTGCCATCCAGCGAGTCCTCGCCCGGCAGCCGAACATCCACAACCAGTTCGCTCCGCGATGGCTCCCCGGTGATGTCCCCGACCACCTCCGTGATTGTTCCTTCATAGTCCCTGGTCCGCTCGACCACGGAATTGTCCAAACGGACACGCGATCCGTCAAGGACCTCCAGGACCGCCGCCTCTTCTCCGATCGACTCGGTGACCACACCTGCTCGCCCGACCACCTCGAACCTGCGTCCGTCGTTGAGCTCAGTTGAAATTCCCTCGCCATCCGGATCGATTCCGATCAGACGCGTCCCATCCCGTTCCGTCACCTGGATCACCAGGGCATTCCCTTGCTGTGATATCAGCTCCGCGGATTGAACCACCGACTCACCCTGGTGCGCTTCAATCACCGAGAGGAACCGGCTCTTTCCTCCGCGCCTTCGCAGACAGACCACGCCATACCAGAAGTCATCCAGTTTTCCGTCATCCTCTTCTGTTCTGCGAATTGAAGGACCGTCGCTGATCAGAAGTTGCGAGTCCTCTGCATCCAGCATCCGGATATCGACGGTGGTGCCCTCGCAATCCATTTGAACATTGAAATTACCTTCAACGCTGGCTGATTTTGTCCCCTTCAGATACTTGTAAAGTGATCCTTCCGTTCCATCTCCAAAAACCACCATCTCCCCCGCTGCCGGGCTCAGATCGACATCTGTACTGACCGAATGATCGAAATCGGCCGGCCCGTGAAGAAGGTAATCGTGGACCTCTCCACCTGCCACCTCGAACAGATCCACTACATACCCGCTCTCCGGTCCGGTCGGCACCAAAAGCACAGTACGCCGATACGTGGTTGAATTCTCGAACGCCTGAGGTACTTCAGCGCACACCAGACCGACCCGTGTGGACGAAGCTGGGTGATAAGTGATCAACCTGCCCCCTTCACGTGTCTGCTCCTGCCCATCGATTACCACTGTATTGTGACTGCCCACCGAAGTTGCCCAATTACGATAGTGGGTGTGGGTATAGCCGATGTCGGACATCAGTTCCTGTCCAAAGACATCCAGGCCGATCGAAAGCGAGTCATAGTGGTGATGTCCACCCCAGGGTCCGTAAGAGAAGGTCGTACGCATCGCATCTTTCGATTTTCCAACGCCAAGGATTACATTGCCGGCTCCTGGGAGCAGGTAATTTTCCGGCACCAGCGCAACAAGGTCTTCCGTTTCCACTTTTCGGTTGGCTTCCGAGGATCTGCGGAACAAAGCGAACTCCACATCGGCAACCGGGATACCGGCCTCGTCTGACAATTCATCCGCCGCCTCGATAAACCGGCCCATCAATCCAATGGCTGTGGAAGGCTTGTTCCCAAGGGTAGTTGCGCTCCAGGTATCGTTGACCATGAGCGTTCTGCCGTCCGGCATAAAGAGGCCGATTGGCGCCGTGTAGATGGAATGCAAATACGGCATTTCGCCATATACGTCGATCCCTCCCGGGCCGCTGAGCACATCGGGTACACTCACAACACCCCGTGTAATCATCGCGAAGTAATTCAGGGTATCTTCTGCCCAGTACCCGTCATACAGATAGCAGTTGTCGACCAGTGTTTGAAACAGACTGAAGGCCTGACGCACGAACTCGGGTTCATCGATCATCCTGCCCACCAGACCCAGACCCTTGATTCGACCACCGTCATAATTCGTGGCCCGGTGGGGGATCTCCAGCGTATGCCGAATCGCCTCATAGAGCAAGTCCTGCTCTATCGCCTTGCGAACATCTCGCCCAGATCGCCTGGACAGCTCCTCGATCGCCCCGCTATCCGAAATCAGATCGTAGACCTGCGAAAAGCTGAACGCCCTGCTCGCGTCGGAAAATGGACTGGCGTGGTAATTTCCCATTCGCGCGGACACGAACGGAAAGGGCGGATCCTTAAAGAACTGGTTCTCATAGAATCCGCGACGATCTGCACTGGAGTAATACGTGCCGAGCCCGTGAACGGGATAATTCGGGTAGACCTCCGCGACCCGATCCAGAATCAGCGCCGCCCTCGCAGCGTACGTCTGGTCAAGAGTGAGGGCATAGGCCAATGCCAGCGGCTGTGCCATTCCCACAATCCGCTCCTGGGTGTAGTTCAGGATCACATTGTCGAAAAAGTAGCGCACGTCCTCGTCATCCTGCCAATAGCTGTAGCGAACCGCCTTCCCGGCTGGACCAATGACTTCGAGCTCACCCACGGGCTCGTGCGCGTCCCCTGGGAACATACTGTCGCAAATCTTGCATCGGAGGTGTCCCGGATCCTCGACAGACCATTCCCAGAAGTGATCCCTCCACCCGCGCTTCCGTTTGTCCACCGGGCATCGCGGCATCGGAATATTTACCTGTTCGGAAATCCCGTTCCGGATCGCCTCGTCCGACATCTCCAGAATCTTTCGCCGTTCGATCGACCGAATCAAGCTGTCGAGATACCGCTTCGCCCAGTCCTGGGTGCGAACTCTGCTTCTCGCCCGTTCGATTTGCTCCGTCGTGTAGAAAATCGGGTGAGACACTTCCCTGGGAAAGGATCGTTCCCCTTCCCAGTATCTGCGATCTCTCGAGCAATCCACTCGTTCAACGGTCATATCACCTCGTTGGGTAGCTCCCTGGCAGCTTGCAGAAATCGCCAGTACTCCGGCGCCGATTTGCGCGAGAAATTCTCGCCTGGGGATATCTTCTTCATCCACGTTTATCGCTCACACCTGGGGGAATAATTGGGACCCTTCCGTACATCAACTGGCCTTCCTGTGCCGATAGCGTAACCGTCCAGAAAATGTGGAAACAGCCTGACGAATCTTCTGGAACAAGTACGGGATGCGCAGGCACCGACTAGGAATGCAGCCGTTATCGGGTGACCGCGAGTAATCCTTAGCTCAGTCCCTCCGCTCACTCATTTTTTGCCACGCCTCCCGCGAACACATCCTCGAGACCGGGCAACAAGGGTCCGGACCACACACTGTAGAGATAGCTCATCGCCTCGTACCCCCCGCGATTCATCTCAACAGTATCCGGTGCGTAGCCGAGACATCCGTTGGTGTATCCCAGCAGGATGGTCTGGGCGGGTCCAACAGCCGTCTCCACGTGTGCGCCCAGGGCATAGAGCGGTTCCACATTCAGCCCAATGAGCACGAAATCTTCGTTCAGCCAGAGCGTG
>CAVOEZ010000058.1:0-11360 GCA_963694355.1 Latescibacteria bacterium UBA2968
GAAAGAATATCTGGCATGCCGGATCTCCAAAATAGTCAAAAGGCCAATCGACTTGTGCGTACTCCGCAGAACCAGGGACCGGGTCTGCCCACGTTACTCAATGCGGAACCATTGTTCCCACATGATCGCCGCAGCGGAACCATTTGCCCGCGTGACGTGTCTTGACTCAGCAATTCAAAAACGATTATCTGATTCAATAACAACAATATACACGATTTCATGTAGGAGTTCACAATATATATTCAAGCAACGTGTGTGCCAGCACATTCGTCAGCAATTCCAAAGATTCGAATTGCCAATACCATTGGATCGGTCTATTTTCTGCAGTCTCGTATTAGCGGACGCCAAGCAGCAGTTCTCCAAGGATCTGGTCGAGCCGTTCGTGCCCCAGTCCCCTGGAGCCCATCGCATCGATATCGAACTTCGTGCGTCTCAAACTCTGCGCCTTCTTGCGGCTGTAGATTCCCAGGTGCTTTTCAAATGCAATGTTCTGACCCATCATATCCTTGAGCATATCCTGAATTTCGGGGTCCTCTTCGAAGCGCCGGGCCTTTTCTCTGAGTATATTGTGTGTGCGCATACATCCTTCGGCAAATGTCCAGACGCCGGCCTCGTCCTCCGTGCGGTAGGCGTGCGCATCAAAGTGCCGGGGCCCATCATAACCGGTGGATTCCAGAAGACGCACCAGATGAAACGCGCTCTTGTAATCCTCTGATCCAAAACGAAAATCCTGATCGTATCTTCCGAACCTCTGGTCATTCAGATCGATGTGGAACAGCTTCCCCGCTTCAATCGCTTGTGCAACGCCGTGATGAAAATTGAGACCTGCCATATGTTCATGGGCCACTTCGGGATTCACACCCACCATTTTGGGATGATCGAGCGTCTCGATAAACGCCAGATAGTGCCCCGTTGTAGGGAAATAGAGATCCGCCCGGGGCTCATTCGGTTTGGCCTCGAGCGCAAACTTCAGATCGTATCTCTGGTCGATCACATACTCGCACAAATAATTGATACCCTCTCGGTAACGTTTGATCGCCTCGATAGGGTCTTTGGCCACATTGCACTCACACCCTTCTCTTCCACCCCAAAAGACGAAGAACTTCGCACCCAGTTCCACGCCAAGATCGATGGATTGCATAACCTTTTTCAAACCATATGCGCGTACTTTGGGATCATTCGAAGTGAAACCGCCGTCCCGGAACACAGGGTGGGTAAACGTATTTGTCGTCGCCATAGGCACCACCATACCGTGATCTTTCAACGCCTTCTTGAACGACTTTACGATCTTGTTGCGTTGAGCGGGTGTGGCGTCGATCGGCACCAGATCGTTATCGTGCAAATTCACGCCCCAGGCCCCGAGCCGGCTTAACTTCTGAACGATTCGGTTGGGGGAAATCACTTTACGCACCGGATCTCCGAATGGATCTCGGCCTACATTGCCCACGGTCCACAGACCGAAGGAAAACTTGTCTTTTTTTTCTGGTTTGTAGGGATCGGACATGATAGGTTCTCCCGGTTAAATGCGAACGGATAAAAGGTTCTTTCCGGTCAAGATATATCAGATCGAAAATTCAGTCAACCGCCCCCTTGAGTGGCGAAGTGACGCAACCCTATTGTGAGGAACACCCTATGGTCATTCGCGATCCCGTTCACGGAGACCTCCAGTTTACAGAATCCGAGAGGCGTGTGATGGATTCACGCCAGTTCCAGCGTCTACGCGGCGTTCGTCAAACGGGCACCGCCTATCTGGTCTACCCGGGCTGTGTGCACACACGCTTCGAGCATTCACTTGGTACAGCGGCAATGGCCCGGCGCATCCTGTCCGTCCTCAGAGATCACGGTGAATGCATTACCGACGAACAGGAAGAGATCGTGGCGATCTCGGCGCTGGTTCACGACATCGCCCATCTGCCATTCGGGCACACGTTCGAAGATGAACGCAAACTTTTTCCAAGACACGACTCGGCAGACCGGATGCGGCATTTCCTTTTGCAAGATCAGCTCGGCGAGGCACTCGCCGTCTCTGGCCACAGGGAGCAGGTGCTGAACCTGCTCACAAATCACGAGTTCGAGCCGCAGTGGATGCGCCAGATCGTGTCCAGCACAGTGGACGCCGACCTGCTGGATTACCTCCGTCGCGATGCCTACTTCTCTGGCTTGCAGCAGAACTACGACGATCGTATTTTCAGCACATTTACAATTGCCGATGGGCAGCTGGCCATCAACATGTCGAAACTGAGCACCCGTACAGAACTTCTGAATCTCCTTCGGCTCAGATACTTCCTAACGGAAAGGGTCTATTACCACCACGCAAAGGTAGCTTCCGGAGCCATGATCGCAAAAGCCGTGGAAATCGCGGTTGGCGAGGGGCTCACAGAACAGGATATCTACCCACTCACGGACGGGGCTCTGCTGCGTTCGCTGATCAGAAGAGAAAATCCGGCCATCGAGCGACTCATCCGAGGTGTGGTGCACCGGCAGCTCTTGAAAAGGGCCTACGTCCTGTCCGCTGCAGAAATCGGCAGAAAAGGAAGGGATGAATTAATTGCTACCTACAATCGGTCGATCGAAGCGCGCCAGAATGTAGAGACGGAAGTGGCCGCTGCCCTCGGCATCGATGCCGATCAGGTGATCCTGTATTGCCCGGACATTTCTCTCATTAAAGAAGCTCGAGTGATCACTGCCACTCGAGCCGGTGTCTCGCGTCTGAACGAACCGCTCGACAGTCCCCCTTCCGATGTCAGAGCGGTGGAGGACCAGTATGAAAGACTCTGGTGCCTCTATGTCTTTGTTCCCGAATCATATCGGGATCAGGCAGGGCCCGTCTGTGAAAAGATATTTGGCGAGAAAAATGCGCTCGCGGCCTTGAAGTCCTGATATGACGCGCGTCAGTTGGCACCCGCAAGTGCCTCGATGCGACTTCTTGCCCGTACCGCGAACCTGTCCTCTTCAGGCCATCTGGCCAGGAAATCCTGATAGGCTTTCGTGGCCTCATCGGCTTCGCCTGCCTCGTCGAGCAGCGAAGCCAGCGTGAAGTAGGCCTTTGCGAAGTTGGGGTCCAGATCGACGGCTTTTCTGCAGGCTGCCATCGCCCGAACCTTCTCGCCTCTGCGACCGTAAACATTTGCGAGATTCCCATAGATCTCAGCCGTCCCGCCCCCAAGATCTACCATCCGCTCGAACGTGTGCCCCGCAGCATTGAAATCACCTGTCCTCATATAGCGATCACCCAGAACCGGATAGAGTTGCAGAAGTCGAGATTTCGTTCTGCGTTCCAGGGTGGGGTTGTCTGGGCTATTTTTCAGGAAGGTTTCGAACGTCTCCGCGGAATGCTCGAACTGATCCATCAGCAAATAGAGACCTCCCAGAGAGTAGTATACCTCCACCATCCCCGGGTCCCGAACCAGCGCCTGCTTGTAAGCGGCTTCAGCCGCCTCCAGCGCGCCCTCCTGTGCGCGAATCAACCCCAGGTTGTGAAACCCCTCTGCATTTTTCCCGCCCTCATAAATCTCCAGCGCCGATGTCACGTCACCCTTTTCTTTAAATAGAATGGCCAGATTATTGGACAGGGTGGGCTCATCCGGAAACAGTTCCAGTCCCCGCCGATAGGCCGTTTCTGCCCCGGCAGAGTCCCCCGCCGGCACGAGCGATCGTCCCAGATTATTGTAAATTGCGGGGAGATACGGCTGGTAGACCAGATAGTCCCGGTAGGATTGAATCGCCTCAGTATATCTTCCCAGATCGGAGAGTGCGGCGCCCTCCTGGAAGAAGATGCGGTGGTCGAAAATCCCGGCCTGTCTCGCCATCCTCGCCTCCTCCAGCTGAAGGGCAGAGTCACCTGCATCGCGGGCCAAAACACTTTCGTGGTAGTGTCCGTCGAACACAATCGCCTTTGTCATCAGCCACACCCCACCCAGGCCAACCCCCAGAGCGATTACCGCTCCCCACCGGATCACTTTCCTGATCCCGGAAGCTGCGAGATCGACGCCTCCCCTGGCAACCAGCCCAATCAAGAGCCAGCAGAGAAATGAACCTGCGGCCTGTTCCCTTGGAAAACTGAAGACCGATTGTACGAACAGCGAGAGCACACCCGCAGCCATCCACACGATTATGGTTGGATCGTCTTCGCCTCTGTGTGATGTCCTGCTGAACATCGCACGGACCACCAGTACGATGATCCAGATATGTAACAGAAGACCTGCTGGTCCAAGTTCCGCCCAGATCCAGAGCAGGTCATTGTGGGGTCTTCTGGGTGCAGATTCCAGAACCAGCGCGTCACCGGCATCGAAACGCGGGTATAACACGGACCAGTTTCCCAACCCTACACCGCTAACCGGACTGTCCCAAATCATCTCCAGCGTATGGCGCCAGATCTTGAATCTCCCGCGATCTCCTCCGGGATGCCAAACGGAGGCAACCGTGGTAGTAACACCTGTCTTCTTTTCATCCAGTCTGTGCAAATTGTCGTCATCATATCGGGGCGAAATGTTCCCCAGCGCCAGTACGGCAATTGCTGCAACGGGGATCAGCCATCTCCTGCCAGGAGTGCTTTTTCTCCACGCAATTCAAATCCACGAATCTCCACCTGATACCCTGGCGCGCGCCAATACCACCAGCGCGGTCGAAGTGGCAAGAGCAATACCAAGCCATGCGCCGCGGGTACGTGTCATTACCAGAAAGATCCCCATGCTCACGGCGGCAAGAAGCCCGAGATAGAAGTCCCTGCTGGTTCTGCGCATGACCAGTGCGAATGAAAGCGGCAGATTCACAGCCAGATACATAGCTGCGATGTTGCGGAATCCGAATGTTGCGCCCGGCCTGCCTGCAGAGGGTGGGAGCCACAGACCCAACTGTTCAGATATACCCAGAAGCCCCATAACAAGCCCCGTAGCGACACTGAACCGGATGAGTGAGAGTTCACCCCCTGCGGGAACCAGAAAGGCTGCGAGAAGCGCGAGAAGGCCGAATGAAACTTGCGTAGCCAGAGTAAGCAGAGCATCAGAAGCGTTGAAGCTGCGAAGACTCTGCAATGCGGTGATCACAAGCAGCAGTGCCACAGGTGCAATCAAAAAAGATCGGCGGGAACACCAGAGTGTCCGCGCCGTCATACAGCATATTGCCAGTGCACATACCAGAATCTGCAGAGCGAGAAGCTTGGGATAGTGCATACCCCTGTAATAGCCGGGGAGATAAATAAATGGGACCACGAGCAAAGAGGCCTTCAGAATCCAGAGACCTGCATCCTGCCTGCCCGGGTCTGCCAGGTCCGCGCCCGGTAACGTGCTCAATACGCCCCCCTCGCGAGGAGAACTTTGGGGATGGTCTTGAGAATGATCTTGATATCCAGCAACGGAGACCAGTTCTCGATGTAGTAGAAATCCAGCCGCAGAGTCTCGTCGAAACTCAGATCGCTGCGTCCGCTGATCTGAGCCAGACCGGTAAGACCCGATAGCACCTCGAAACGCTTTCTCTGCCACGTTTCATACTGATCCACCTCCGAAGGCAGGGGCGGTCTTGGGCCCACCAGACTCATCTCCCCTTTGATCACATTGAACAACTGTGGTATTTCGTCGATACTGAATTTTCGGATGAATCGCCCAACCCGGGTGATTCGCGGATCGTTACGCATTTTAAACAGAGGCCCCTGCGCTTCGTTCAAATGGGTCAACTCTCCCTGGAGTTTCTCAGCATCCGCCCGCATAGACCGGAATTTGTAAACGGTGAACGGTTTTGCCTGTTTGCCCACCCGCGTCTGTTTCCAGATCACGGGACCACGGGATTCGAGTTTGATCAGTATGGCCACAATACCAATCAATGGCGAGAAGACCGCCAGCGCGGACAAGGCCAGAAGCAAGTCAATAGTGCGCTTCAGGAGACGACTGGAACGCAGGAAGATTCGTTCTTCGAGCGCAAAGATCGGGACACCGGCTACTTCCCGAACCTGGATCTGGCTGGTCAGCACATGAAACAGGGTGGGAACCATGCTGAACCGAACGTTGACTTCCTGACAAATACCCATCATCTGCATCACCCAGTCCGGATCTGTTTCCTTTGCGGCAATCATCACCTCATCCACCGGCTCGGCTTTTAGGCGCTCGCGAAGCGTGTTGGCGTCTGTCTTTGGAGCAAGTCCCACCGGGCAGTAACCCAGTTCCGGATTTTCCTCCAGCAGGTCGTGGAAGGACATCGCGAAGTCGTCTTCCCCCACAATCATTACCCGTGTGAGTCCCATCCCTCGCCTGCGGAATGTGGTCAGCAGAAAATCGAATCCCAGCCGCCAGAAAGTAAGCATCACGATGCCGAGCAGCCACGACATGGCCAGCACGATTCGGGAATACGTCTCCATCGGATCACCGGGTATCCTGCCTCTTATAGCGAACCCAACGGCAGCAGCAATCAGGTGGGAAAGCGTGCCGGCCTTAACCAGTGCAAAGAAGTCATCGATGCCGAAGAAAGGTTGCTGTAGTCGGTACATGCCCGCATTGTACAGTGTCACGAATCCCACGAACCCGATAAACACGGAGAAGCGCAGATAGGTTCCGAAGTCGGTTTGCGGAGGCGGAGGAAAAAAGGAAGATGGAGTCGCAGCCAGTAGGCAAGCATCACCCCCAGGGCAATCACGGAAGTATCTACAATTGCGAGCCCAACCTTGAAAACTGCCTTGTCATTGGCGCGGATCAAAATGCCCTCCCCCACCCGAAACTGAAAAGCAAAAGCCCTTCTTCCAAAAAGAAAGAAAGGCGAAATGATTTGGGTCCAACCGGTACTTTAACATCGATGAGCCTGAAGGTCCGTATTGAATATACGTGATTGCCACCTGTGGTCACCCCGCGTCACCCGGTCTGCGACCAGGATGATTCACCGGATCGAACAGCGGAAGACCCTCCCGCCCCGCATTCTCTTCCCGTTTGTGGCACGATGGACAGACCGAAACCAGATTGCTCAGCCGGTTCGCATCGGTCACATTGCCGAATGTGCGGGCGGGCATCTTGTGATGTACATCCAGTTTCCTGTCCAGCTCTTCCTCGGTAATTCCACATACCTGGCAGGCATAACCGTCACGCTCTCGCGCACGACCTGCCTGGTGGGTCCAGTTCCCTCCCCGGTGTTCGGGTCTGCCCTTCAGTTCGAGCCGGAACGTGTCCCCGTCGTGGACGGATGATTCCCAGTTTTCCCTGCACAATTGACTGCAGAAATGCACACGTACACCCTTCTCGGTATACCAGCGTGGCAGCAATACGGTCTTGCCGCATCCTTTGCACCGAACCTGGACTTCTTCTTCGCGTCGCAGTCGCTGGTCTTCCCCGAATTTCAATCTGATCTGGGATCCGCGTGCGTTTCTGTTCTCGGGTGAATTACGTTCTGCCATATCCCCTAGAATTGAGGCGTGAGCACCACGATAGTACTGTCTCTGGGGAGGGTGGGTTGTCTGAAGATCTTGGAGAGATCTTCAGCTCTTTCTACTGCGCGCAAATTGAATGTGGCGGTTTTCGGATTCACCGTGTCGATTTCTGTAATCACCGTATCCGTAAAGGCCCGTGTACCATTGCTGCTCAGGTCCTTCAGATGCGCCACGAATCTCCTTATACCTGTCGGAATCTGCGCCACAGTCACGCGTCTGCTGAAGGTCCCTTCCGCCAGAGCGGTAAAGCTGTCACCAAGACCTACAGAGACTAGGGGAAGTATGTCGAGGGCGTCGTGATGGGGTTTGGGAATAAGTTCAGATATATCCAGGACCGAGCTCAATGGCAGTAAGGAAAACACCTGCTCGCTTAACCCGGCATCGGCCGTGTCCAGCAGGGCCACAAAATTGACCATACCGCCTACACGGTTTAATTTGACCGTTATCAACTTCGTCTGACCAGGAACGACAGTAGAATCGGCGAATCCCTGGAAGCGGGGCACGCCTCGTGTGTCTGCCGTATCGAAAGCCGCAATGAAGAACCGACGTCTACCCGGGGGGATATCTGCTACCTGACTTACTGCCAGGTTTCCACCCGGTATCGGAAAGTTCATGTCACGTTTTATGGTTCGTATTCGCCCGGTATCCGTGGCCGTAACAGAAATGCTCACGCGGTGGATCAGCCCGCGCGAAAACGGAGGAATTTGAACCGATATCAGGGCCGTGCCTGTTTCATCCCTGAAGGCCGGGGCGACAACAGCGAACGGCTCGTTGTCACACCCGGTGGAAATCCCGGAAACCAGCACAATCAGAACCAGATTCAGGAGTCTGTACACAGATGACCCGCCGGTGATTGGAATATAGGAATGGTTGGAGAGTTTAGTCAACTTCAATCCCTCTGTTTCAAGGCTTCCAGATGTCTTCTCAAACTCTGCACTCGGGGCGTTTTCGCTCCTTGCCAGTGTCTGAAGAATCCTTCATAGGCTGTAATGGCGCCTGAGAGGTTGCCCTGCGCTTCTCTTGCTCGTCCGAGATTGTGATAAATCTCCGCGCGTGCTGTATCGGATTTCAGCGCCAACGCGAATTGTTCTTCGGCCGCTTTGAAGCTTCCGGCCGCCATAAAACTGCTTCCCATGGCGTTGCACGACTCGGGATTTCCAGGAGCGAGTTCCACTGCTCTGCTTGCCGCATCGAAAGATGCCCCGAGGTCTCCCGTCCTGCGGTGAATATTACTCAAATTGGCATACGCGTCAGCGAGATCGGGCTGGTTGGCAATCGCCTGCTCATACGCGGCTTTCGCCGAATCGATATCCCCGGACATAGCGTGCATGGTACCGATATTATTGTAGGACATGCCCGACTTCGGATCCAGAGCAAGCGCGTGTTCATAAGCCCGCAAAGCCCCGTTGGGATCACCGGTTTGCCGGAGCGCATTGCCCAGTTCATTCCAGAGCCCCACAGAATTGGGGTGAAATGCCAAACCCTTCTTGTAGTCCGCTTCCGCTCGGCCGATGCGCCCGGTCGCGGCATAGCTCCGACCGCGCATCAGAAAGGCCTCTTCATCGAAGGAGCCCCATGCATGTGCCAGATCCACCTCACGGATAATATCGTGCCACTTTTCCTGAGCAAATGCGACACGATAATTGACACTATGCCTGTCGAACCCAATCTGCTGGATGGTGAGGATGATTCCCGCCACCGTCAGAACAGCTGCGCCAAAAACGATGGTCTGAATTTGCCTGTCAGTCCGTTTGTGGCCAGATCCGCTGTTCACTCCCAGGCCGCCCAGGCACAGCACAAATGGCAACCAGGCCGCAGGAAACTCCCTTGGAAAGCTAAAAAGACTATTGACCACTGCCGCAGCCACGCTGCAGGCCAGTGCAAAAGCCAGGGGCCGTTGGTCATTCCGCCCCGAAAGTTGCCAGATCATGCTCCCGGCAACCCAGAGCAAGTAAAGGTAACCCAGAAAACCCGGCGTACCCATCTCCGCCCAGATCCACAATAGATCGTTGTGTGGCCTGTGAGGGATAGCGCGGGGATCCAGCATGTCGCCTTGAGAATAGGCAGGAAAGACGATTCTCCAGTTTCCCGCCCCTACTCCCATGATCGGCCGATCTACAATCATCTCCAGCGTTCTGTGCCACAAGGCCAGCCGGCCTTTGTCGCCACCTTCACTTACTACCGAAGTCAAAGAAGCCCCGATGGACCTTTTGCCCTCCCACATCGCCTCACCGCTGCCCTTTTCTATTCTGGCCGGAATAGCGGAAGACAGCACACACAGGGCAAGAACTATTAAAAACGACGCCGCCCAAGCTGGAACAGGGAGTCTAAGGGTTGGTTTGCCGCCCCGCCTGAAAAAGAGAAACAGCACCAGGAGGGAAGCCGCCGCCAGCCCCATCCACGCGCCCCTGGAGCGGGTTGCGATGAGAAATGCGGCCTGCAAACCCATCACCACACCCCACTGGACGATGTGGGTATTTCTTTTGGCCTGCTGCCACAAAAGACAGGTGAACGGCAAGACGCCGATGAGAAATGCTGCGGCAATATTCCTGTGTCCCATGGTGGCGCTGGGCAGTCCAGCTGTGGGTATCCACGAGGGCTCCAAACCCATAAACTGGGCTATCCCGATCACTGAAACCATGCCGCCGGTAATGCAGGCGAATTTCAAAATCCGCAGAAAATCTTCCGACTCATCCAGATTCAGCAGAACCAGGAAAAATACGACATAGGCAATGTGCGTCGCTATGGGCAGGAGGGATAAAACCGGGTTCTCTGCGGCCAGGACGGACAAGGCCTCAAACAGGCAGAAGACCACAACCGGCAGAATGAGTCGACTGGACCTCCAGTGTGTCCCGGACAGAAGCCAGGCTACCAGCCCCACCAGCCCCACCAGTTGAAGCGACAGGATCTGCGGCAGAAGCGCAAATCTGTTTACGTGATCCAGAAAGGCAAGCGGAACAAGAACTGTGCCTGCTGCCCCGATCCACAGTAGTGGACGACGGGCTAATGGTCGGCCATTCATTTACTCGGGCAACCAGTCGAAGCTCTGAGTGAGCTCCGCGGTGAGCCTGGCCACAGCCTGACTGCTGGCCTCATCCCAGATGCGCTCGCGTTCGAGTGCGTTCAAATAGCTTGTGCGATCATCTTTGGATGTGGGAAACAGCGTAATTCCGCGTGACTGTCGCCCGGTTCCCAAAACTCGCAGAGACAAAACTTCTCCTTTTTTCCGCACGTCCACCACACGCACGTCCGCCTCCATATTCGCAACGGTCTGGGGAAAACCGACCACAAGAGGCACATTGGGTCGCGCCGATCGGGTAATGTCGGATCGCAGCATGCGTCCGGTGATCACCACCTGCAGCGTCCTCTTCTTGGCCAGTTCCAATGCCGCATCAGGGGCAAGGAACTCTGTGCCCGTATCTGCGCGAATGTCCACAATCCGGATATGCCCATAGCGGGACAAAACGGTGGCAATCTTGCTGGTCATCAATTCCCCCGCCTTCTGGTCCTCGAATCCAGGGAAATTTACAATGCCGATACGTACTGTGGTTTCCGTGTCTTTTGCTAGGGGCACCCGGCGCGTTCGGCCCCCGAAGAACTTCTTCTGTTTGCCTCCCAGACTGGTATGAATCTGCACACCGGCCATTGCAGAAAGATTCGGAAGATCTTTGCTGAGTCCTTTCTCCACACCTGCTTGCAGCCTCAGCCACCACAAATTCATATGTGCACCCAGAACGGCTCGTTTGGACCGTCGGCCGACCGTGGTACTGGGTTCATTCCAGTATTCACCGGTCATTGTAAAGATCTGACCACGTCCGATCTCTACACCCGCTCCGTACGTCGGTCCCGTCTCGCGAATCTGTGACGATGCCAGATATCCTGCATTGAATCGGAATCCAATGGCATCCCGGTTGATATCCAGAAGCAGCCTGCTAGAATATTCTCGGCCGGATCT
>CAVOEZ010000059.1:0-11354 GCA_963694355.1 Latescibacteria bacterium UBA2968
GTAATTTGCGGATCCGGGTAAATGGTGACAGTCACGTCCGCAGCTATTCCTTGATCGGAATCAGATTGAGCTCCGCTTCGAGATTGTCCTGGATGTCGGATGGGTCCATCAGCAGCGGATGAAATGCGTCTGCCAACCAGAGCGCCGTGTGATCTCCATAGTGTGCGCTTGCCGGATGACCGGATTGGCCGCCGGTGGTAACCGACCAGGACCGTGCCGGATCCCCCAGATCAACAACCATTCTGTATGAGGACAGCCCGGTCACCTCAAAAGGTCTGCCGAGCCCGTAACCCGCTGCCCGAACAGTACCGTTTCCACCAGAAGTCTCATAGGGTCCGAGATCCAGAAGTGCCTCCAGTGCCTCACTGCTGCTCGCCGGATGGGCGAATCGAACGCGGTGCACCCGTCCCCAGCGCCATTGAGAGCGCCTGGGTCCCAATTTTTCACGCAGCCAATCAAGTGCATCCGAAAGCGTCTGCCGAACGACCTTCCCAATGTCCTGAGTGTTTGGAAACCAGTTCACATCATCACCCAGAAGGATTCTCCTGGCTGCGCCTCCCGCTCTCCCGGAGACCAGCGGCACGACCCGTTCCGGAAAGCGCTCGCTGGACACACGCACCAGCCATCGCTCCCAGAACGCCGTAAATATTGTCGGCGCCACCGAATCCGTGTCATACGCGCCGTCCCACGCCGCCAGCAAATCCCCTAATTCCCGAATCCGCCTGCTGCGTCCACCTCTTGCGAACTCGGCAACGATCGGGGCAAGTTCGATCGCGCGGCCGTGAGACACATCTGCCTGGATCGCACCCACTTCTTCAGGTGTGTGTGTCTGTTTGGACTGGATGCGCTCGCGGATCCTTCTGTATCTGAATCCATCAGACCAGTTTCCCAGACTCATATAGGGACCACGTCCTCCCCAGGGCGGATTATTCGCGGTGGCCACCCAATCCGCTTCCGGGTCGACCAGATGGGGCTGCTCTTCGAAGGGGAAATACCCATCCCATATGTGGGCAGCGTCATCGGCCGGCCGAAAACCGTGCCAGGTCACCGGACGCTTCGGGATATGCCCCACGGCATGGTATCCGATCCTGCCGGTGGAATCCGCGAAAACCATATTCAGCGCCGGGCAGGGCCAGTGCTCCAGAGCACGAAGTACATCGGACACGCTTTGAGAACGGTGCAGGGCCAGCATGGATTCGAAACCTGAAAACGGCTCGGACCCTACCCATTTCAGAGAAAGGGGCGGGGTCTCCAAATCGTCAACTGGAGCGATGAACGCATTGACCACAGGACCCCGAACCGTACTGCGCACGGTCAGAATCTCCGGGGCTTGTCCGCGCACCTTGATCTCTTCCTCCTCGATATCGAATGGCCGCCAGTCACCTGCCTCCCGATACACCTCCGGATTGTCCTGGGGAACAGATTCAACGTAGAGGTCGCGCATCGAAGCCGTGTGATTGGTCACTCCCCAGGCTGTATTTCTGGTGTGGCCAATGTAGATGCCGGGCGTCCCCGTGAAGATCGCACCAATGGCATCCATACCCGGAGCGGTCAACTGGGCTTGGTACCATTGACTGGGATGCCAGACCGGATTGTGAGGATCCGACGCGAGGATCGGTTTCCCCGTGGCGCTTCTGCTGGATCCAACAGCCCAGTTGTTGCTTCCTTCCACCGTATCGAACCCGCCGACCTCGGCTTCACCTTCACCTGGAACAATGGTCTCTTCGCAGGCCTCTATGGACATGAACATTTCGAATAGATCGGGTGGGAGGTGCCGCCTTGCCGCCTCACTAACGGCAATATTGTTCAGCCGTCCGGTGAGCATCCACCAGCGCCATTTCCAGACCGAAATCGAATCTGCGGGGGACCATGGCTCGGGTTCATACCCCAGCAGATCGAACTCCAGAGGCAGGGGATGATTGGTTTCCATCCAGGCATTGATGCCGTCCGACATGGCGTTCAATACCATTTCTGCCTCATCCGACAATTCCGTTGTCTCTGCAGATCTGGCCAGACCCACGGTACGATGCAGCCGGTCTGCGTTGAGATGACCGGGACCCAGAATTTCGGACAATCTTCCCTGTGCCTGCCTGCGGTGGAAGTCCAGATGCCACAGCCTGTCCTGCGCCATGGCATAGCCCAGAGCCACGTAGCAGTCTGCAATAGCGTTGGCCGAAATATGGACGATGCCCCACTTGTCGCGGGCAACGTGGACAGGCCCATCCAGTGGGGCGTGGACCTCCCCTCCCGGGTCGGGCAATTTGCTCTTCAAATACCGTTGCTTCAGAGCACCAATTGCACGTTTGGAAATACCCAGCTGCTCAGCACCGGCCTCCGGAGTCATGCTTCCCTTCAGAACCGAAAGGATAACCTCCTGTTGAGTTGATGAAATGCGTCGTCTCATATTCTTTATCTCGTTAATGGGCGTTGATCAGACCTTCAGCCCGGCTTCGCCTCCATGGATCGAAGCCAGCACCCAGGGGTCATCAGTGTCCATCCGGAACTGTTTGACTTTCTGTCGCATCTCCTCTGCAACGACCTGTAGGTCAGGGTCATCGATAAGATTATTGCTCTCGCTCGGATCCGCCTCGATATCATACAACGCCTCGGCATCCTGATAAAGGAATCTGTCCGTGGGTCTTTTTCCCATCATTTCGAGACCATCCGACAGAACGGCCTGCCACGTGGGTGAGGCCCAGAGGTCGCTTGGAAGCGGTGTCGTCAATTCTGGGTAGAGATTCCGTACGTATTTGTATTTCCGACCTCTCAGCACCCGGTAGGGATAGTAATTCGTCACCTCGTGAAAGGTGTGGGAGTAAAACGTTTCATCCCACCCGTCAGGATCGGACACGTCCAGAATGGGCAGCAGGGATCGCTCTGGAAGTCCATCCGGATGATCCACACCGCACCAGTCCAGAACCGTGGGCATCAAATTACACCAGTTCACCAGCGCGTTGCAGACGCCTGCGGATGCATCTGGCCGAACGATAATCAACGGACAATGGTGCCCGGAGTCGAACGAAGACCCCTTGGCCCCGGGAAACGGCATACCGTGATCACTCATCACCACAATCATGGTGTCATCCGCGCGTCCACTCGCTTCGAGCGCCTGCACCGCCATCCCGATTCCGGCGTCCAGCCGTGAGACAGCCCGGTAGTACTCAGCCAACTCCTTGCGCACATCAGGATGATCAGGAAGAAAATCAGGTACGATCACCTCTTCTGGTGAATAGGTCACCTCGTCCACGCCTTCATAGGTCCCCTGATTTCCAAAATCCCTGTGGGGATCACCAAATCCCATATGCAAATAAAAGGGCCTGTCCCCGATACCCACGAAAAATTCTGCCGCCTGCTCCGCCATTCCAGACACATTACGTGTGCCGCCCGGGACACGCTGGCCATCATATTCCCAGGGGTAGACTTCAGCTGGCTGAACGTGCAGCTTTCCCACAATTCCTGTTGCGATTCCAGCTTTGCCTAGGCAGGCGGGAATCGATGGCATCGAAGACTGAGTATGAAAATTGTGGATGGAATGCGAATGACCGTATTGTCCGTGAGTATGACTGTAATTTCCGGTTAGAATCGATGCCCTGCTTGCAGCGCACGAAGGTGTCGTGCAAAAGGCCTGCGGGAACCGGGTGCCGCGATCCGCAAGCGCATCCACATTCGGCATCTTGATGATCGAATTTCCATAGCAGCCGGCAATGGGGCTCCAGTCGTCGGCAATCAGCAATAATACGTTTTTGACATCAGACACAGTTGCTCCTGATTCATGTTGAAGTGAACTGCAAAAACCTATATTTTCTCATCCGCCGGAATTGGGTCACCGGGCGATCCGAGAATTATGCCTCTGAACCTCGACTTCGAACGCCCCAACAACTTCAATACCCATCCGGCGGCAAGCGCCCCGGCAGCATCGAACAGCACATCCGACCAGATGCCCTGACGCTCCGGCACATAGCTCTGATGTAATTCATCGGTAATCGCATACAGAATGGACAGGCCAACGGACCTGCCGATAGAGACATTCAGCCGATCTTCCCTGAGCCAGATCGACCTGAGCCAGAGATAGGTGAGGATGGCGAATTCACCGAAATGTGCAGACTTTCGGACAATATAGTTGAACAGCCCGAAGACTTCTTCGGTACCATCGGCAGACATCCAGAATGCCAAATATCCGCTTGAGGCCAGAAAAATCATCGTCATCCACAAAACCAGGGCAATCCGCCAGCGATCTATCGTCAACCAAGCCTCCCTTTCTGGTAATATCGGAATCGGCGTCTAAGATCGCCCATACCCAAAAAACCGTCAAGCACAATTACCCCCTATCTTCTCTTCGAACCACCAACCTTTTCACCTGCTGTCTGATCTGATCATCAAATAAAGGAGATGCCGCCATGCAAGATTATCAGAGAGAATTCACTGAATTCCTGGTCCGGACAGGGGCGCTTAAATTCGGAGAATTTACACTGAAAAGTGGAAGACTTTCACCATATTTTTTCAACGCGGGGCAATTCAACAGAGGGGCCGATGTAGAAAAGCTGGGCTATTATTACGCCTGCGCGGTCAAGGACATGGGCGATGTCCCTTCGATCATTTTTGGACCCGCTTACAAGGGCGTAACGCTTTGCATCGCAACAGCCATTGCGCTGAGACAGCACTTCGACATCGACACGTACTACAGCTTCGATCGGAAAGAAATCAAGGAGCACGGCGAGGGTGGATGGCTGGTAGGGAAAGAACCCGGTCCGGGTGACCACGTAATGATGGTGGACGATGTAATCACGGATGGCGCCACAAAGGTGACGATGATAAAACGCCTTCAGGAAGCGACTTCTGCAGTGGTTACAGGGCTGGTCATCGCATTGGACAGAAAAGAGCGGAATACCCAGGGCGGAAACTCCATATCCTCACTCGAAGCCACCACCGGAGTTACGGTAAGCTCGATCATCACGATCCACGATATTATGGAGCACCTGCCGGGCCGCGCCATCGATGGAGAAGTCTATTTGACCACCGAGATGCAGAAAAGGATACAAGATTACCTCTCAGAACATGGAATCGCTTGATCTCGTTCCCTAGAAAGGGAACATATCTTAGCCCTGGGTTCTTGACCTCGTTCCCTGAAAGGGAACCGCATCTTAGCCAGGGGTTCTTAAACCCCTGGTCCCTTCGCTCGTAGCGCGCCACCCATCCCTACACACCTACCCTTGTCCACCCTGGGAGATATCCATCCCGCTCTTGACCTCGTTCCCTGAAAGGGAACCGCATCTTAGCCAGGGGTTCTTGAACCCCTGGTCCCTTCGCTCGTAGCGCTCCCCCCATCCCAACACACCTACTCTTGTCCACCCTGGGAGATATCCATCCCGTCTTTGATCTCGTTCCCTGAAAGGGAACCGCATCTTAGCCAGGGGTTCTTGAACCCCTGGTCCCCTTCGTCATATTTCGCCCACCCATCCCTACACACCTACTCTTGACCACCCGCGCAATAACCCACCGCCGTCAACGCATACACTTTCGCCACACGAACCAATTCGTCGATACTCACCTCTTCATTCAATGTGTGCGCTCCCTTCGCCGCTGGGCCGTGGGTTAAGGGGGGGATGCCGCCCAGGGCCGAAAAAGTGTTTCCGTCATCCACGAAGGGCTTTCCGCCAAACGGCAGGGGCGAACCCGTGACCGCCGTATGCGCCTCCTGAAAAGCTTCTACAATAGGATCAGTTTCTGAAACCTGAAACGCGTCCCCCTGGATCGAAATGTCCACATTAATTCGAATGTCTCCGGTTCCGGTCACCTGACTGACAGTATCGCGGATCTCCTTTTCCATATCTTCGGCCGAACCCGGGGTCACCCACCTGCGCGTACCGTTCACCTTGCACGTTGTTGGATATTGATTGTAGATCTCACCCGAGGCCATCTGTCCTACGAAAACGGAATCCCTGCCTGTAAGGGCGTGTGTGTTTTTCATAAGCGCCTTGTCCATATCCTGGAACGCGCAAACCAACTCGGCCCCGGCGCTCAGTACATCCGGCAGGTCTGGATCCCGCAGTACTTCGTGAACGGG
Source organism: Latescibacteria bacterium UBA2968 (assembly GCA_963694355.1). Taxonomy (GTDB): domain Bacteria; phylum Latescibacterota; class UBA2968; order UBA2968. The sequence continues at coordinate 6,065 of CAVOEZ010000059.1, forward strand.
CGCTCCATCCCGATCCAGCGTGATCTCGAAAATTGCCATCCCTCTGCCCGCAATGGGCAGCCGATCCGCCAGATACTCGGGGAGCAGTACCGCATCACCTTTGTATCCTGCCTTGATCAGCGCCTTGAGCTGTCTCCTGTCCCCCCACGGGCCTTCATGGTGGTCGTGAGCGGTCAAGAGAACGCCGCCGCCTTCCAGGGCTTCCGATTCACGAAGTACGCGCAGCGCCTCCACAAAGGCGGCTATACCGCCCTTCATATCCGAACAGCCCGAGCCATAAAGGATGCCATCTTCTACCCTGGGCGGAACAAAAGGGAGATGAACGGTATCCAGATGTCCGTCGAATTGCAGGGTTCTGCCTGATTTTCCCGTATCGAATCGAACGACCACAGCTGGCGCGGTCGGCCAATCAGCCTCCGGTCGTTCCACCTTGAACCCATCCGCAGTCAGAATTTCATCCAGCCTGTTCGCCACATCACCAGCGCTCCGGGTTGGGCTCGGGACCTCTACAAGAGCTACTGCTGTATCCAAAAGCCGGTTTGCGTCAACACTCGTCAGTATACTTTCAACTACCGATTCCTTCAGATTCATAAGGCGTACTCCTCCTGGAGAGAGACCATCCGGTGAGCTCCGGACGTGCGGATCCAAAAATCACATATTGCCTCCGGCACCGAAACAGACTTATCTTTTCAGGAAGGCATCAGCCAGAAGCGCTTGATCCACAACATTTCCAGTTGAGATGATCCGATGGCAGACGACGAAATATTAGACGAGGGAGAAGACGAAGAACTTAATTTTGTGGCGATATTCATCGCCGCAGCAGTTGTTCTGGCACTGATCGGTGGTTTGGCCTGGTACTTCTTCATTCGGGAAGTTCCGGAAGAGGAAAAAAATCAGATGCCCCAATGGGAAGCCCCTGAAGAACTGGGACAGGAATACATTTCTGATCTTCTTCCCGAAATGATCATCAATCCCGCCGACAGCAATGGGCGCTATTTCCTGATCGTAAAGATCGATGTGGGAGTGAACGATAAGGACATCATATTTGAGGAAGTGCTTTCGAAGAAATGGCGCATTCCGGAAATCCGAAACATCATAATCGACGTCATCAGCACATACACCATGGACGAATTGAAAACGCCCAAATACAAGAATGAAGTGCGACAGTTGATCGTCGACAAACTCAATGAACTTGCCGGGTGGACAAGCGATATGGCCATATCGGACGATGGCGAAGAAGTCCTCCCGCCAGTGAGAGACATCTACTTTTCGAAATACATCCTCCAGTAAATCAGTTGTCTGTGTCTGCTCCCGCCTTGTGCTTCTTCCCATCTGGCTTCTTGACCGTGTTCAGAACCTCGATAACATCATCGGTCATGTCCATCACATGTGCACCGGCAGGGACCACGAAGTCGAAGATTTGATCATCGAGTTTCGGGTTGATAACGACCTCGAGGAACTCCTGGGAGAACAACTCGTTCCCATTCGCACCAAAGTAACGGGCAACACGCAACAGGCCATCCGATGGGTTGATCCAGAGTTTGACCTTCACAGGTGCTTCAGGCAATTCCGCGTGCAGCATGGTCGGCTCGGGGATCGCCTCGAAAACGCGATGGTCCGTACCGCGTACGGCTTCGGTACCAGAATACCGGATGGAAGTCCATTCCAGCGTACGAAAGGGCCGGGTCAGATCGGGCAGGTCGGCGTCTGCTTCCATCTTGGTGGTCCGGAAAACGCGCCCCATATTCACTCTTGAAACCAGCTTCTCCTCAGGATCATACCGCCACATTAGACTTCCGTCACACACAATGGTCTGATGGATCAGTCCTGCGAGCACACGAGCCACATGAGTCTTCCCCGGAACCCGAATATACAGATCGTCCAGGATTTCGAATTGCTCTCCTTCAAACGCCAGCAGCGACTTCACCCGGGCGCGACAGGAACGCACCGTTTTGGATTTCTCCTGTAGCTCCACCATAATGCCGTCGGTCTTGATATCCCCCGTCGAAAGCTTGTCTCCGGCCCACGCACCCGGCATCACTCCGCACACCAGGATCACGATTTGAATCAAGGATCTTACGCCCATCTACGGCTCCTTTTTCTGAAGGGTGGAGAATGAGAGAATTCATACTCCGGGCTCGCAAGGGTCCAACCACTCCCGATTTCTCATTGGACGATCTGAGCCGGTCCGGCCATATGGAAATCGTGGCGCACTGTGTGGCCAATGCGCTGTTTTTTTCCCAGCAGATTCGTCCAGACGTTCTGATACATGTGGTTCTCGATGGCCCCGGCGATCCGCCCAAGACCGTCCGCTTTGATAGTCGAACGCTTGGGAGCCTCGATGGGTTCGATGAGCGTTCCATATGTACGGCCGTCAGGGATGCGCTTGGGGCGGGTCGAAAGCTCTCGCTAGGCGATGAAATCGAGGCCGCGGACGGGATCTTTGTCTCAAAAAAGGGACTTGAGCGCCTGGTTCAGGAAAAGGCGACCTCATCGAATCTCTTCTGTATGGATAAGAAGGGCGAGGACATCAGGGATATCGACTTCCCTTCAGACACGACCTTTGTCTTTACAGATCATCTCTCCATGCCAAAAAAGACAGGAAAATATCTCCTGCGCCTCGGCGCTCGTCCCATCAGCGTGGGACCCAAAACACTCTTTGCCTCGCAGTGCATCGTCCTGGCCCATAACGAACTGGATCGGTCGCAGTAGGATTGCTCCAGGACCGGATTCACCGGTCAAACCCGATAATTCGGAACGGATTTGTTGGGTTTTGGACGGTTTAGGGGACAGGCAGCAGGACAGTCCTCCACGCAGTCCGTCCTGGGACCCGAATCCAGTTTTCCCCACACATAGTTGAGTGCCTGATCTGCATTCGAAAAGAAATGATCACCACCCAGCAAATCTCTGAACCCGGTCTGTTCCAGGGCATCCAGAATCTGTTTCTTTGCGTGTGTAAAAATGACCTCCACGCCCGCTTCCTTCAGCCGCCTCACCACGCCAAGCAGCATTTCCTCGCCTGTCACATCGATCTGATTGATACCCTCCGCGTCTACAATTAGATATTTGAGCCGGGAATCGGAAGAGGCCTTCTCCAGAACACGATCCTCGAAATATCCTGCACTTCCGAAATACAGCGACCCATCAAAACGCACGACGGATACAGTCGCACAGGTCTCGAGTTCATATACAGTAGCATCCCTCAGCATGCCGTCCGGATGACGGGCAAGAAATGCCACCCTCGGTTTCATGGTTCGATACAGATAGAGAATCAACGACAAACCAACGCCAAAGACCAGGCCCCGGTCGAGATGAGGCGCAGACAACAGCGTCATAACAAAGGTCGCCATCGCAACCAGACCGTCATGCCGGTGAACGTGCCATGCGCGTGTAATGGGCTCTACCTGGACCAGCGAGGAAACGGCAACGATGATGATTGCCGCCAGTGTAGCGAGTGGAAGGTGGTAAAGCAAAGGGGTAAGCCACAACAGCGCTGCAAGCACAACCCCACCTGCGATCACAGAGGAGAAGCCTGTAACGGCTCCTGCCTGGAGATTCACCGATGATCTTGCGAAAGATCCCGAAACCGGGTGACTCAGAAAGAAACTGCCCACGATATTGCTCAGACCCTGTCCCACCAGTTCTCTGTTCGCCCCAATCCGCTGCCTTGTCTGCGCAGCAATCGCCTTGGCAATAGAAATGGTTCCCACAAACCCGATCAGTGCAATGGTCACCGCAGCCGGAAACAACGCCGTCACCGAGGAGTAATCCATCACGGGTACTGCAAAACCGGGCAAACCGGGAGGAATAGAGCCAACCACTCGTCCTCCGAAAACTTCTTCGAATCCGGCTTGCCAGGAAATTAGACTCGTCCCCACCACCGCTACCAGTACGCCAGGAATCCTTGGATCGATACGACGTGGGACGATCATCAGGATGAATGCCAACACGGCCATACTCACCGTTGGTCGGTGAACACTTTCCCACACCGCTCCAAGCATTCGTATCATACGCTCGAAGTGTGAGCCTTCACCTCTGACCTCGATTCCGAACAACTCTCCGATCTGCGAACTTGCTATAATAATGGCTGCCGCATTGGTAAATCCCAGGACCACCGGATGCGCCAGAAAACTCACCAATGCACCTAACCGCAGCAGACCGAGACCCAGCTGGATCACCCCTACCATGAATGCCAGAAGAATGGTGAGCGTGATATAGTCTGCAGTACCCACCTGTGTGATGGGCTGCAGAGCCGTGGCCGTGAGGAGGGAAACCAGGGCTACAGAGCCGGTTGACAACTGCCGGGAAGATCCGAACAATGCCGCAACCATCGGAGGCAGAAAAGCGGCATACAGACCGTGAACCGGGGGAAGATTGGCCAGTTGCGCGTTCGCCATGGATTGGGGAATCAGCACCATCGCCACGGTAATGCCGGCAATGATATCGGAACGCAAGACCCGACCATCTTTTAGCTCGCCTGCCCAGAGAAGGAAGGGCAAAAATCGATGAATCCTGAGGTTTGATATCTTCATCGTATACTCGTAGTCTTGCGTCTTGTTGGAAAAGCTGCTGGAAAGTACGTGCCATCCAAAATCCCCCCCGCACCCATAATTGTCAAGGGGAAAGTCCCTGAGTCGCCTCCCGTATCGGGCTGCTCGGGGCTCGTGTGCAATGCTGGAATGGTCAACGCAGGAGGCTGAAAAGTACCCGAAAACAGTTGATTATAACCCTCATTGTGCCCATATTCAGTCGGCTTTCAAGCCTGCCGAATCTGATCGGAACAAACCGGTTTCGCGCCCGTATCTTCCATCATGCTTATAAAGACCCCGATCATCAGCGAAGGGAAGAGACTATGCATAGATTTGTACGCTCCTGTGTGCTGTTTGCCATCCTCTCAACCGCACTATTGTCTGTTGTTGAGACCGCCAACGCCCAACCGGTTGGTTCCTCTGAGGGGGCGGGCTGGATCCAGACCAAACTCGCAGACCTCGACGCCTTGTTTGGAGCTACGGTGGATCTGATGGTCCAGGTCCTTTTTGCCGAATTCGGAACCGGGATCCCCCTGATCGTCCTCATACTCCTCATCGGTGGCATTTACTATTCATTCTTTTTTGGTTGGCTTTCTCTCCGTGGATTTCGCCATTCCATCGACATCATCCGTGGGCGGTTCGACAATCCAGATGACCCTGGCGAAATATCGCATTTCCAGGCGCTCACAAGTGCACTATCCGCCACGGTGGGTCTTGGAAATATCGCCGGAGTGGCAATCGCCGTCAGTCTTGGGGGGCCA
>CAVOEZ010000060.1:0-11257 GCA_963694355.1 Latescibacteria bacterium UBA2968
AAATGGCCACTGCGAAACAAATATACAGGGATGTGCGAAGCGTTGCGGAAAGAACATCAGTGGGCATCCGTGAAGGGACAACTATGGTGCGGAGGACTGAAAGGCGCAGAATCCAACCCGGCCCACCCGATCCGGAACATCCAGACGAAGCGTATATTTCCCTTATGGGATGATGGGCACTGTGGAAATTATGAATACCAAAACCCGCTGGCCGGTCACTTTTTCTTTTTTTCTACCTGCCGGGTCTTGTAAGCCGCAATCTAGCCCGGTAAATAGAAAAACGTCACAACGCCTGCTGTCAGCAGCCCTGCGACTAGACGAAGGATCATTGGGCACCTCTGGCTGAAGAACTTGATGATCTGGCCCGGTGGGCACACCCCGTTGCCCGGCGCAACCGGACGGGTTAACTAAACAAAGATACTCAAATTCAAAGCGGTCGTCCAGCATCGAGATGTAGAACAATTCCGCCTTTCTGATCTTTGACCGCACAAACGTGCGAATTGATTCGCCGGCGATCGCTTTTGGCCCTCACTTCCGGGTGACAGCTCGTGTGGCAGACGACAGCACATTATCAATTACAGAAATTACAGTTACTTACGAATCGATCATCTTTCAAAAGTGGCCTTTCCGTTTCATTCGTCCTATATTTACCATAATCAATTCAATGGTTGTTTCCGTTGCCCGAACTCCCTCGACATCCCCTGTCGTCAGGGCACGGCAGACACCATTCCCCTTTTGTAGAACCGGATTGCTATACTCGGCGCTTCTCGGATTCGACCGCTTAATTCGCACGCGGTCCCTGACGCGCGGCATCGAACTGGAATCTCCCTCTTTCGTCCCCATAATTCTCAGGAGTCTAAATGGATTGGGTCCTGTTGGCGCTGCTGCTGGGTTCAGTAATCTATTCTGCAAAAATCGTGATGGATTTTTTTGAATGTCAAAGTGAGACCCTGCCAAAAATCACCAGACTCGAGGAACTCGCCGAATCGCTTGTTTCAGAACGAAAATCCGAATCTGTGGTCCACGATGCGTCTCGCACCCGGCTGACGCAGATGCGAGAAGCCATCGCCGCCCTCGAGGAACAAGGCGATAACCTGAAGAAGGAAATGATCGAGCAGCAGATCCTTCAGAATCGGCTGCAGCTCGAAACCAATCGCCAGATCTTGCGAGAAAGCAAAAAGGTAATGGCGGGCTGACGCCCGCTGTCGGAATCATCTTCCGGGGGTTGCGGTCACACGCAACCCCTTCTTTCGTTCGCATCCGCACGCTGTTTCGTCTTGCAGGCATTGGGAACTTTTGCTAAAATACCATGTGCCAAGAGGCACACTCGGAAACCTTCAGTTTCGGTAGCGCCGCAAGGAGACCATCGATGGATCAATACGAGAAATACTTTTTTGACCTGAACGGATATCTGGTTGTTCCAGATGCTTTGACCGCCGATGAAATCGCGCAATGCAATGATGCGATAGACAGCAATCAGGACCGGATGCGGGAGCGCCCGTCGGAGCAATCCCTTTCGGGCGAGTCAAATACCTTGAAGGGACAGCAGGGCCGGGGCGATCTCGGCCAGATGCTCACCTGGCCCAAACCCTGGTGCGATCCCTTTCGCCACCTCCTGGCTCATCCCGTCATCCTCCCTTATCTAACTGAGTTGCTGCGCGATGGATTTCGGCTGGACCATCTCTACGGCATCATTATGCGAGCGGGTACTGAAGGTCACGTCCTCCACGGTGGAGGAACCGCCGATGACCTCACCCATTTCTATCAGTATCACAACGGGCGAATGCGATGCGGGCTCACGGTGGTCGCCTGGGCGCTCACCGATTGCGGTCCTGGTGACGGCGGATTCGCCTGCATCCCGGGCAGCCACAAAGCCAACTACCCCGCCCCCCGCGATGTCATCCTTCTCGACAAGGACATCGGTGTGGTCGCCCAGGTGGAGGCCAAGGCCGGTTCCGCCATCATCTTCACAGAGGCGTTGACCCACGGCACCCTGCCCTGGAAGGCAGTGCACGATCGCCGTTCGATCCTGTACAAATATTCCCCTGGACCGCTGACTTACTCAAAAGCATATGTCCCTGCGGGTGTAGAGAATGTCCTCCACGAATTCACGCCCAAGCAGAGGGCGATCCTGGAGCCGCCCTACAGAACCAACCGACCAACCTTGTAAACCACCTGAACGAGCTGAACCCGTTGTCTATCAGACGCCACCCAGTGGCACACACCTGGATTATGCCGTGATCACCGTCAGGCATTCCTGCTTGCATCACGCACCAATCCAATCTGTGAAACACAGCGCTTGTGGACCCCTGTCCCAATCACAAGGTCTTTTTTCCGTCTGGTGGAAATGAAGACGAATGTGATACGAGCGCGCCAGTCGCGCCGAAGGCAGGCAGGAAGAAGGAAGGGCAGATTTTGATCGCAAAGATAAGCGCATTCACGGAAAACAGAGCGCGAGTACTACTCATCTGTGTGATGTTCGCAGCGGCATTGCTTCGATTTTACGGCCTGGATTGGGGTACAGACAACCTCACTGGACAATTCCACGCCTTCCATCCCGATGAGACCACCATCATCAGCAATTCCAGGTGGGTAGGTACAGATCTCCGGAAAATCGTTGCGCCCTACGGCAAAGCCCCAATGTATATCCTCTGGGCAGTCGCAAATACAGTTGGAACCCTCACCTCGACCGATCCGTTCGACCTCACCAACAACACGACCGCCCGTTTTACCTATACCCTCGCACGATCGCTCTCGGCGCTCCTGGGTCTCCTCACGGTCTGGGTCGTATACAAGATCGGCGATCGCCTGGGTGGAACCTGGGTCGGATTGCTCTCCGCCTTCTTTCTTGCATTCAGCGCCGGACACATTCAGCAGTCTCATTACTATACGGTAGAGATCGCCTTCACCTTCTGGGTCACCCTCGCATTGTATCTGATGCTGAGCATGCCGGGTGCGAGCAAGAGGATCTACATCGTCTGTGGCGTTGTATGTGGGCTAGCGGCGGGCACCAGACTGGCGGGCGTATGGCTGGGTGTGCCATTCATCATTGCGCATCTCTGGGAAGGCCAGGGGATACGGAACAAACTGAAGAATCTTGCAACACCTGCTGTCGCCTGCTATCTGCTGGCCGCCTTCCTGGTCACATCGATCTGCGAACCATTTCTGCTGCTGGACCCTGCGCATTATTTCAAAACGGATACCGTACTGCAAATATCCTCCAGTATTCGTATCGCCACAGGAGAGAGCATTCACATCTGGACCCTGTCAGACTTCGCCACCACACCCTACCTGTTTCATCTCACGGATCTGCTCCCGTTCGCGCTGGGGCTTCCTCTGGAAGTGGCATCTCTGGTCGGTCTGGTGCTCTTGATCCGGCGACGCCAGAAAACCGCCATCCTGATTCTCTCCTGGTGTCTCTTTTATTTTTTGATTATTGGCCGGCTGCACTCCAAGCCGATCCGATACATCGTACCTATGCTCCCCAGTCTGGCCATCGTCGGGGCGTGGGCAACCTGGCAATCCATCGACTGGCTTCGGAAACACTCGCGACTTTTCTATCTACCGGCGCTCATTGTGATCGTACCAGCAGTTGCCTGGGGGGTGGGCATCACACGCATTTACATGGAAGAGGACAGTCGGATCACTGCCTCGCGATGGGTTCATCACAATATCCCGCCAGGAGCCACCGTACTTACTGAAAGGGGAGGATACCCCACCACCTGGCTGGTTCCCCCGGACCGCTACAATCGAAAGGTCGACGGCGCCAGTTACTTCATTCGTTCGGCCGGCGGCATTCTGATGCGGGGTCAGATTTCGAATTTTCGTCGAAAGATCGAAGGAGCAGACTGGATCCTCATCATTGAAGAGAACCGAATGCGGCAGTTCCTGACCGTTCCATTCAAATATCCGATCCCCTATGCCATTTACAAAAAACTGGACTCGGGAGAATTGGGATTCGATCTGGTGAAGGAATTCAAGGTCAATCCGGGTATTCCGGGATGGACCAGGTCACAGAAGAATGCCGAGACCACCATCACCGCCTTCGACCACCCGCGTGTGATGGTCTACAAGCGTCGCGAAGACGCCAACCCCGAAGGCCTGCTCGACCTCTGGTCTCAAGAACTGGATGCGGACCCGACACTTCCTGACCGGCATATCCTTGCAGGGTTGGACCATTACGCCGGGGGTGAATGGGAAAAGTCGCTGGCGGCATTCACCAAAGCCATAGACGTGCAAAACGATCACATTTTGAGTTTGGCTTCGCAGCGAATGGCCTACCTTCGAATGAACAGGAATTCCGAAGCCGAGGCGGTCTGGAGACAGCTGTGGGCCATGGGGAATTCCGGTCTCATTTCAAGTGCGGTAGGACTCAGCCACACCGGTTTAGACGAGGAAGCCGCGGAATTTCTCACGCGATTCACAGAAACCATAACGGACGACCACGTTGCGCTCGTAGACGCCTACCAGAAGTTGAGCAAGCTCCTGATTCGCCTCGAACGCCCGGCCGAAGACGTGGAAACGCTGAAAAAGCTCGTTGCGCTGGACCCCTCCAGACACGAAGCCTGGCATTTGCTGGCACACGCATATGTAAGAAACCATCAGATCAACGAAGCGATCGACGCCTCGAACAAAGCGATCCAGCTGAATCCCGAGTCCGGCACCTATCGGACCACAAAAATGGACCTCGCCACCGAAATCATGAACAGAGGGGAAACAGAAAAAGCACTCCAACTCTACAAGCAGGTCCTCAGCGAAGGACGACCGCTGGAGAACCTCCACTACAACATTGGTGTGGCGCACTATACCCTTCAGCAACCCGAGGAGGCGATTTTTCACTTCAGGGCGTCCACCCAACTGTTTCCAGATCATCTCAGATCTCATCGCGCGCTCGGATATACATATATGGCGGCTGGAAAAACTCTGGAAGCCGTAAGCGCACTGACTCGCGCATTGCAGATCGACCCGGGGAATACGGAAATCAGAAATTCGCTTTCATCACTGGAAGAGAAACTGGGCAGGTAGAACCGGGCGTGACGCAACCCTCGACCGATGGAATCAACTGTCTTATCTTAAGGCCCGAACCGACAACAACCTCACATCATCCACGTTTGAAATAATCTGGAGAACAATGCTCAAACCAGAAGACACAACAGCGCGAATACTCATCCTCGTCATCCTGCTGTTTGCGGCCGGTCTCCGCTTCACGGGGCTCGATTGGGGAACCGATCACCGAACAGGAACCTTTCACGCCTTTCATCCCGATGAAACCACGATCATTGACAACACAAGATGGGTCGGCACAGACCTTGCGGAAATCGTCGCACCGTACGGTAAGGCCCCAATGTATGCACTGTGGGTGATCGCCGGATCTGTCGGAACATTGACCGGCACGGACACGTTCGATCTGGCCAACAACACCACCGCACGTTTCACCTATCGACTTGCCAGATTCATAACAGCGGTCCTGGGTCTCCTCACCGTCTGGCTGGTATTCCGGATCGGAGAGCGGCTGGGCGGAACGTGGACAGGTTTGCTCTCTGCCTTCTTCCTCGCCTTCAGCGCGGGACACATCCAGCAATCCCACCACTACACAGTTGAAATCACATTCACATTCTGGGTCACACTCTCCCTGTATCTCATGTTGAAGATGCCGAACGGCCGCAACGCCATCTATGTCGCCTGCGGAATCACCAGCGGCCTGGCGGCAGGCACCAGACTTGCAGGGGTGTGGTTGGGTATCCCCTTCATCGTCGCTCATCTTCTGGAACCGGGAGTGGTCCGCCAAAGAATCGTACAATTGGCAACGCCCGCTGTGGGCTATTTCCTTCTGGCCGCATTCCTGGTCACCGTAGCTTGCGAGCCATTTCTCATTCTGGATCCCGCGAAGTTCTTTGGAGAATCCGATATCTTGCAGCTGATGGGAAGCATCAAGGTAGTCACTGGAGAAAGCCTCTACGTCTGGACCCTGTCCGATTTCGCCACCACTCCCTATCTCTTCCATATCACCAACCTGATGCCGCTGGCATTCGGTGCCGTGCTTACCATAGTGTCCATCCTCGGAGTGGTCCTTGTCATCCTCAGGCGCCCTTCAGCGGGCGTGATTATCCTCTCCTGGCTGCTCGTATATTTTCTCTTCATCGGCCGGCTGCATTCCAAGCCCTTTCGGTATATGGTTCCCCTGATCCCTGTGTTTGTCGTGCTGGGCGCCTGGGTCTGCATCCAGATGGTCGAACTGCTCCGATCTCGAAAGTTGCCGGTCTGGGTTTGCTGCCTCCCAATCCTGGCCGTTGGTTTGCCTACGGGTCTCTATGGTCTGGCGTTTACCAGCATCTATCACCGGGAAGACGGCCGGTTTCAGGCGCAAAGGTGGATTGCCGAGCACATCGACGAGGGCGCTGGAGTACTCACTGAGCGGGGGGGGTATTCTACTTCCTGGATGGTCTCTCCGGACAGATATGCACGCAGACTGGACGATGCCTCATTCTTCATCACAGCCGACGGCGGCGTTCTCTATTCCAGAAAGATCGAATTTTTGGAAAAGCGGTTGGAAGGAATCGATTGGATCGTCATCATTCGAGAAAACCGGCTTCGGCAGTTCCAGGCGGTGTCAGACATTTTTCCAGTGGCATATGCCTACTATAAACATCTCGACGATGGATCGCTCGGATTCGAAACCGTCGCCAATTTCAAGAGTCATCCTCAGTTCGCAGGACTCTCCTACGATGAGCAGTCGGCCGAACCTACATTCAGTGCATTCGACCATCCGCATATCACCATCTACAAACGACGTGCTGATGGGGATCTGACCGCATCTCTTTCCGCCTGGAAAATAGCGGTGGAATCGGACCCCGGTCTGCCCGACTTCTATCTGCTTGCCGGTGTTGAAGCCTATCGGGAAGGAAACTTTGAGGCGGCATACGAACAGTTCGATCGGTCACTTCAGATAAAACCCGATTTCGTGCTTGGAAATGTGATGCTGCGCGCGGCCTGCCTGAAACTGAATCGAGAGGACGAGGCCCAGCGTCAGTGGCTCGCCGCCGCCTCGTACCCTACGAACAAGCTGATCCAGGCTTTGGCAACACTCAACAGAATGGAACTTGAAGACGAAGAGATGGAATTCCTGGGGTATACGAGTCAGATGGATCGTAAGTCGGGTCACCATTCCAGATTCATGGCCACCTACGCCAATATTGGCACGCGTCTCGTGAACGAGGAGCGTTGGACCGCGGCCGTGGGTGCCCTCCAACGCGCTACCGACTTCTGGGATGCGCCCGCCGATACCTGGTTCTTGCTTGCCAAGTCCTATGAGCATACCGGGGAACTCGGCAAGTCCTGGTATGCACTCGACAAGGCGATCGAGCTGAACCCTGTGGATCCCGCATATCACGTCAACCTGATGAATCTCGGTACGCAGCTGTACAACAAGGGCAGCGTCCTCGAGGCCAGTGCGGTCTATCTCAAGGCCATCGAACTGGATTCCACACTTACTGAAGCCTATCTCAATCTGGGTGTTCTGGAACTGGGAGAAAACCGGCTTCCCCAGGCAGAGAAATGGATCCAGCAGGCAGCGGCCCTTGCGCCGGAGGACAGCCAGATTCAGCTCTACCTCGGTGTCATCCTGATGAAAACAGGAAAATTGAAAACGGCCAGAGCCGCGCTGCAGCGTGTGCTTGACCTCGATCCCCAAAACCAGGAAGCCCGTACATTACTTCAGACCCTGAATCCATAATAACGGAAATGAAAGCGAGTTCACACCATGCCTGAACAGCCCAACGTCCTGCTCATCACCACCGATCACTGGTTTGGCACCCTTCTCGGAGAGGCCGGACACCCCGACGTCCAAACCCCAACGCTGGATCAAATCGCGCGAAATGGAACCCGCTTCACACGTGCATACAGCGAGTGTCCGGTATGCATTCCGGCGCGCAGAACACTGATGACCGGTGTTTCACCCAGAACGCACGGAGACCGTGTGTTCAAGGAAACGCTTCGCATGCCCGATGTGCCAACCGTTGCGCAAACCTTCAGGGACGCGGGCTATCAGGCCAACGCCGTGGGGAAGCTTCATGTATATCCCCAACGGGATCGCATTGGTTTCGATGACGTGATTCTCGGCGAGGAAGGGCGGATGCAATTCGGTTCTGTGGATGACTACGAACTCTTCCTGGGTGACCAGGGGTATGCAGGCCAGAACTTCATGCACGGCATGTGCAACAACGACTATCTCAACAGACCCTGGCATCTGCCCGAGCATTGCCACATCACAAACTGGACCACGCGGGAAATGGCGAGGACCATCCAGCGTCGCAACCCGTTTAAACCGGGATTCTGGTTCCTCTCATACTGTCACCCCCATCCACCCCTGGCGCCGCTGCAGTGCTACCTGGATATGTACAGGGATGTGGAACCGGAGGAACCTTACACAGGATCCTGGTCAAAAGATGTGGAGGCCCTGCCCTTTGCCCTCAGAACGCGCACCGAGTGGTCGCACCTCACCCCAGAACAGATTCGCTCGGCCAAACGCGCATTCTACGCCCTCTGTACCCACATCGATCATCAAATCCGTGTGGTCATTGGCACCCTCCGCGAGGAGCGACTACTCGACAACACGATCATCCTGTTCACATCCGACCACGGCGATATGCTGGGAAATCACGGACAGTGGGCAAAGCGGCTCTTCTACGAGAACTCGGCGTGTGTACCGATGCTGGTATCCGGTGTCGCAGGGGACGAGCGCCTGGGGCTCAACAGGGTTGACGACCGCCTGATCGGGTGGCAAGACGTCATGCCTACCCTTCTCGATCTCGCAGGGCTCGAGATTCCGGAATCGGTGGAAGGGATTTCCATGGTGGGCAACGAATCCCGCGAGGCGCTCTATGGAGAATGCACCGAAGGCGCGGGAGCCACGCGCATGATCCACAATGGCCGCCACAAACTCATCTATTACGCAACGGGCAACAGGGTCCAGCTCTTCGACCTCGATGAGGATCCACGCGAGTTAACGGACCTCTCCTTATCTTCAAATCACGCCAACATCCGCAAGGACCTCACGAATCGTCTCATCGCAGAACTCTATGGCGGAGACGAAGACTGGGTAAAAAACGGCGAACTCGTAGGTCTTCCCAACAGACCCTCCGGTCCAAAACCCAACCGCGGCCTCTCTGGCCAGCGCGGCAGCCACTGGCCTGTCCCACCCCAAACCGGCCTAAAAGGCCCCGACCTCCAGCACAACTAGAAGAAGGGCCCGGTAGTCCACCGGGCCCTTCTCATTTGTCCTCTGATCGGCATAGCGTGCAATCACGCCAGTAGCCGAGCCATCTCCTCATCTCCCTTCCGCTTCGCCACCGCCCTCGCCGTACCCCAGGTCGATTTCTCCGGTGCGTCTGGATCCGCTCCCTGTTCTCGTAGAAACTTCACCATCTCCGTCTGCCCTTCCCTGACGGCTTCCGCAAGCGGTGTACTCCCGAACTCCAAATCGACCGAATCGATTTCCGCACCGTTTTCCAGCAGCACGCTTGCCGAATCGATTGCCCCCTTGCGTGCGCAGCTGTGAAGGAACGTACGTCCGATCCAGTTTGGTCTGTTCGGATCGATCCCGTGATTGATCAGCTTCTGCATCTGGTCAGGTGGTGGTACGTTCCCGCCGTATACATCAGTTGGGGCGAGCGTGGGCAGCCGGTCTCCGCAATATTCGACAAACAGATCGAAAATCTCGGGATCGTCCTGTGCGAGGACATGATGGAAGAAGTCGTCAGACAGAGCCTCCGATTCGCCTCGCAACTTTTCCTTAAGCTCCTCCACGGTCAAGTTCCACACAGGTGTGTAGGCACCGTGTTTCCGAAGCAGCTCCTGCATCGGACCGCACGTTTCCGGATGCCTGTCCTCGACAATAGTGATGCAATTCCCGCTGGAGTCGACGTGTCCGTTGGGGTCGGCGTCCGCCTTGAGAAGCAGCTCGGCCGTCGGCAAATGATTGAGGGCAGACGCCTCGAACAATGCGTGTCCTCTCGTGGCACCATCCTCCGGTTGATTCGGATTTGCGCCGTGGGCCAGAAGCATCTCACAAACTTGGACACGTCCGTATCGAGCCGCATAATAAAGCGGACTCTGATTGTGCTCATTCAGTCGATTCGCTGCAGCAGGATCCTGCTTCAGTACTTTTCGCACGTGTTCGCCATCTCCCAAACTGCACGCTGTACAAAAATCGTATGTCGCTCCTTTACCCAGCAAGAATCCGGACACCACCCAGGTATTCTTCATCGCATCCTCGGGCAGATCGCGATACCAGCGATACCAGTAGTCCCCGTTGATCGAAACCAGCAGAGGCGTCTGACCATCCGCCCTGCGGGCGTCGATGTCCGCCCCGAGTTCCAGAAATCTGTCGATCAGGTTGAGCTGCCGCGTCAACACCGCCCAGTGAATGCACCCATTGCCGAGCGCGTCGGATGCCTTCGCCAGATCGGGTGAAGCCTTCAGCAGACGGTCGACTGCCTCGACGTCGCGTCCCTTAATTGCATCTCGCAGTGGGGTGAATTCAGAACTGTAGCTGAAACGTTCAGCCATCGCGGACTCAAGCAACTTCTTTACCGAGCGATACCCTCGCTCCTCCGCCACAGCCAGCATTTTGTCCCACGAGTTGTATTGGAATCTCGACTGTCCTGGATCAGCTCCACTCTCCAAAAGAACCTAAACGACATCGGCATGGCCTTCACGGACGGCCATATGAATCGGGAATTGATACCAATGCTGGGCGTTAACAAGTCGAGGATCGCGGCCCAGGAGTGCCCTGACTCTCACCAGATCTCCTGCCGCCGCAGCACAGAACAGCGCCCAGGCATCGTGTCCATTCAATTGTTCAACTCCATAAACATAGTGGTCCGTCTCCATCTCTCTGGGCTGGGTCAGCTTCTTGACGCGCGCCTCGAATGCTTCGTTCCGGGACGGTGTCTCGCGTTTGAAAGTCTCTTCGGCCATCTCGATTAGTCCTTGCTTCATGCGTTTTCGTGCGGATCTCAGTCGGTTGTTTACGGTTGCGGGCGTCAGGTCCAGAAAGTCTGCGATACGGTCGTGAGAATGGCTGCCGAAATAGAACAGCGTAGTTGCGATCCGTTCATCATCCGGAAGTTCACTCAGTGCACGGTAGACTTCCTCATTTCCGTCGGTTACTTCCAGCGGTGCCTCCAATTCGCCCACAGATTCCAGAGTCACCTGGTCGCTGCGCATTTTTCGTGTAAAACGGGTCGATCGCGTGAAC
>CAVOEZ010000061.1:0-11239 GCA_963694355.1 Latescibacteria bacterium UBA2968
GTTTCGGGCAGGACTGAAGGCCGCCAACCGACTCGCCGCCTCCTTCTCGTTCGACCCCGACAGCATAAACTTCAACGAAAACGTGATCGAGCGTGTCGTAGCATTCCAGGTAGACCCTAAAGGCGTGGTAAAGCGGGACACCGACTCTCCCACGAAACTCATCGATGAAGAGCACCTGAAAAAGCTGTTCGGAATGATCAAAGACCCTCAGGTCAGGGGGCTCTTTTACTCCGCGGGAACGAGACTGGGTGAATTCGTACCGACCATCGAAATCCTTGCCCGGATCTATCTCGCCATGAGAAAGAAGGCCGATGTCAATCCGGGAGAGCGGCTTTCGATCCAGGAAGAAGTCTTGATACGCTACAAGAAGTCTCAGTATACCGATAGCAAAGGGAAAAAGGCGAGGGCCCTGGCCTTGAACTATTTCACTGATTTCCTTGCTGAATACGGCATGCGCATTTACAAGGACCGATTCGAATCGGCGCCGGAAGGCACGGACAACATTGAAGGTCAGCTTCGCAGACACAAAGTGATCAAGTCTCACTGTTTTCATTTATTCGAGTCACGCGGTACAAAAATCGGACTGTCACAGCCGGCAATGATCAACTTGAAGGCGCATTTCTCGGAAACAGCGGACAATTATTTGAAGAGCGTGGTTGCGGACATTCCCGATGACGTCTTTGAAGAAATGAACGACTATTAAGAACGCCCTCCTCTAATCCGGATGCCGTATGCCCAACATCATAGTCGTGGATGACGATCTGAGTATCAGAGACATGCTGACTGGTGTCCTCAGATCGCAAGGGCATCAGGTCACCTCGGCCATCGACGGCCAGGATGGTCTGGAAATGATCCGCAAGAACCCTCCTGATCTCATCTTCCTGGACCTGATGATGCCGCGAATGGACGGCTATCAGGTGCTGGATGCCCTCAAACAGGAAGACGCACTCCGCAGCATTCCCGTCATCATCCTGACCGCACTCGACCACCGCAATCAGATTGTTGAGGGCCTCGAAAAAGGGGCCAATGACTACATTGGCAAACCATTCAACATCCAGGAACTGCTGGCCAGGGCGAACGTGCAATTCCGAATCATCGAACTGGAGCAGCAGATTCGCCAGTCCGAGGCGTATCACAGGGCGCTCTTCGAGCGAACCACCGATCCGGAGCTTGTGCTGGATGAAGACGGATCCGTCCTGCGTGCTAATGAAGCCGCACTGACCCTCCTTGGCGCCGACCTTGACGACCTCCTGGATAAACCGCTATACAAATTCGTAGACCCGCACGACAGGCCGGAGTTCCAGGTCGCCCTGACAGGCGCATTCGAGGGCAGCGACATGCCGATTTTCGAAACGCACCTGGTGCTCCAGGACGGCAAGATGGTGCCTGTGGATACCGATGCCTGCCTGGTGGAAATTGAAGGAGAACGGAGAATCCTGCTGCACCTCCGGGATATTCACCGGAGAAAGGCCGCAGAAACCCGGACGGCCATGATCTTCGAATATATCGAAGACGGCATTTTTATTACGGACCAGAACGGCATTGTGCTGATGGCCAGCAAGAGTGCGGCGGATGTAACCGGTCATTCCAGCGATGAAATCATCGGCTTCGACATCTCCCAATTCCACTCTGAAGAAGGCGTCGAAAGATGGCAATTGGCCATCAGTCATTTTGACAAGGACGATGCACACGTTTATGAAGACCAGCTTCAGAAAAGCGATGGCAGTCAACTGCCGGTGGAATGGACGATGGCCAGTTTCGCAGTAGGTAGCGAGGCGTATTACATAAGTGTCGCCCGCGACCTGAAGGACAGACGGTCAGCGGAAGAGAAACGGATGGAAGCGGAAAGACTCAACACCCTCCTCGAAATCGCCGGTGGAGCCGCCCACGAAATCAACCAGCCCCTGACCGCCATTCTGGGGTATGCCGAAATGGCGATGGACATGATGGGTGAGAGTGAACAGGCCTACGCGTATCAGGAACACATTGTTCAAGCCTCATTGCGAATCAATGAAATTCTGAAACGTATGCAGGCCATTCGGGAATACAAGACCCGTCCGTACGCGGACGGTCATCAGATCGTAGACTTCGAAAGTTCAGCCCAAACAAGAGAGGGAGAAGGCAGAGACGAACCGTAAGGTCCATTTCCAACCCGCTCCCTCAGTTCCTGCCAAACCGTGATCCGATCACGGTTATTTTTTTTCTCTGCGCCCTGCCCGGTTCACAAGGCCCGCAAAAGACCCTGCCCCGAATCCGTTGTCGATATTCACCACCGCCACACCTGTCGCACAGGAATTCAACATCGCGAGCAAGGCGGCAACCCCACCAAAACTGGCCCCGTAACCCACACTCGTAGGCACCGCAACCACCGGCACATCCACCAGGCCGCCCACCACACTGGCCAGGGCGCCCTCCATTCCTGCAACCACCACGATCGCACTCGCCAGGGAGATCTGTTCGTGATGCGCAAGCAGGCGATGAATGCCCGCCACACCCACGTCATACAGCCGCTCCACGTGGTTTCCCATCACCTCGGCGGTCACGCAGGCCTCCTCGGCAACGGGAAGGTCCGCCGTACCCGCTGAAATCACCAGCACCGTCCCATCTTCTTCAGACACCTCGATCTCACCCGCGCGCACCACAATCGTGCGCGCCAGGTCATTGTGCTCCGCGGCAGGGAAGGCATCCTTCATCGCCTCGATCGCTTCACCGCTCGCCCTGGTGGCCAGCAATGTGGACTCGGCCGCCACGATACGACTGGCGATACTCACGATCTGGTCGACCGTTTTGCCCTGACAGAAAATCACCTCCGGAAACCCCTGTCTCATCGCCCTGTGGTGATCCACCCGGGCGAAGCCCAGATCTTCGAAGGGCAGTCGCTCCAGATGCTCCATCGCGTCCGCGACAGCCACATCTCCTGATTTCACTCCCTCGAGCAATTCTCGAATGCGTTCGGGTGTCAAGCCTTCGCCTCCTCGTTAATGGCATATGCAGATTCAGATCGATCCAGCAATTGCAAAAGGATCTCTTCGACTTTCTGCGGATCGTCCTCAGTCATCAATTTCCGCCTTATCGTCGCCGCACCGGGCATCCCTTTCACATATGCAGCCAGGTGGCCGCGCATCTCGCGAACACCTGCCAGAATTCCCTTCTGTTCCACCGATATTCTCAAATGTCGAATGGCCATCTCCACCCGATCGGAAGCCGAAGGTTCGGGGAGCAGGTCCCCGGTGGCCAAAAAAGTCTCCGTGCGCCCGAACAGCCAGGGATTGCCAATCGACCACCTGCCGATCATCACCAGGTCGCAGCCCGTCTCCTTCATCATCTCTCTGGCGGAAACGGGATCTCTCGCATCCCCGTTTCCAATTACGGGAATGGAAACAACGTCTCGAACCTGCCGAATCACATCCCAGGCCGCCTTGCCGGAAAAACCCGCCTCGCGCGTTCTGCCGTGAACGGCTATGGCAGACGCGCCGGAGTTTTCTGCAATACGGGCAACGTCCACAGCCTGCGTGGCATCGTCCCATCCGCTTCGAATCTTCAACGTCACCGGAACGGACACCGCGCGGCACATCGATGCAATGATCCGACCCAGCTTCGGGAGATCTTTCAGGAGCGCAGACCCCGCATTCCGGTTCACGATCTTTTTTACCGGACATCCGCAATTGATATCGATCAGATCGGGATTTCGCTCTTCCACCACCTTCGCGCCATCCGCCATTTCGTCCGGCTCGGAACCAAACATCTGCACCGCAATGGGATGTTCGAACGCGTCGAAATCCAGAAACCGGCTGGAACGCTCGCTGCCTTCCGCAAGCCCCCTGGCGCTGACCATTTCGGTAACGGCCAAACTCGCCCCCTGTTCCCGGCAGAGCAGACGAAAGGACCTGTCTGTAACACCCGCAAGGGGCGCCAGCACGGTCCTGCCTTCTATGGCCACATCTCCGATCATCACTGCCATTCGTAACCCCTGATCCTGATTCGCACTACGCGATCAGTGCCTTCACCTTTTCCGCTCCCATTTTGGCAATCTCATACGGGTCTTCCATCCAGAGTTTGGCATTGAACAACTCCAGAGATACGCATCCCGAAAACCCCTGAGAGGACAGCTTGTTCAACATATCCGGCAAGTCCAGAACACCGTCTCCAGGAAGGACCCGATCCCCATCCGTCAGAATTTCGGGCTCTTCCGCCCGGGGCGCATCATTGATATGGAAGATTGAAATCCGGTCGCCGGACACCTTGAGGATGTCGTCGTTCGACCCGCCTCCCCTGAAAATATGGAAGGAGTCCATCACCACTGTTGTATCCGGATTGTTGGCTTTCCGAACGATTTCCAGCAGCGTATCCACATTGTTGACATGTTCGACAAATCCCAGGAACTCAAGTGAGGGTGGACACCCGATCTCCTTGCCAATTTCCATCAATTCGTTGAACCGATCGGCCGCCCGATCCAGATCGGTCTTTCCTTTTGCAGGCCCCGCGATAATTCGCTTTGCCCCTACCTCTGCGCCCTGCTCCATCATCCTTCGGGCGATCCCACCAAAATTGTTCTTGAAATCAGCATCCGGAATATCCATCCAGCCCGACAGATGCACCACGGTGGGCACTTCCAGACCTTCGTCTTCAACCATATCTCTGATCTCGGACAGCGTACCGCCGGCATTTTCGTATCCGGTCAGATCGTCATTCCACAACTCAATGGCTTCGAATCCAGCTGCGCTGGCCGCCCGAATCTTGTCCACTACGGAAGTGGGTCTAATGGTACTGGTATTCAAACACGCTTTAAACCTTGCCATCGATCAAATCCTCCTTCTGCGCCAGATCCTCATTACAGGAAGGGCATATGGCCGCCAGCGGGCAGGACCCGCATCTGGGCTTCGGTCGACAGACATCCTTGCCCAGGGTCACAATCAGTGCGTGATACTCATTGAAAAGCGCTACATCCGTCGGCAACGCCTCCTCGAAGATTTCCCGAAGATCCTCATAGGGCGCCGCGTCGTCCAGCACCTCCAGTCGCCCGAAGATTCGCCTTGTATACGCGTCGATTACGAAGCTGGGCTTCTGGAGCGCATACAGCAAAATGCAATCTGCGGTCTCTGGCCCGATTCCTTTGACCGACAACAGTTCGCCCCGCAAGATGTCGCGGGGAACATTCCGCATCGCCTCCAGGCGCCCCCCATACCGATCGATCAAAAAACCAAGCAGCGCCTTGATCCTTCGACTCTTGACATTGAAGTAACCAGCAGACCTGATGCGTTCTGCCAGCACCTCATTCTCCAGATCACACAGCGCCCGGGTTGTGAACGGAAATCGCTTCAGATTCCCAATCGCTTTTTCAACATTCTTCCAGGAGGTATTCTGTGTAAGGATGGCCCCGATGACGACTTCGAAGGCGGAATCGGCAGGCCACCAGTGCTGGGGCCCGAATGCTTCATAGAGCTTGTGATAAACCTTCAGGAGTGGTGACTCTGTGGATGCCATAGGGCAGCAAAATCTAACAAATCAACAAGATAAGGGCAACATCATTCCCCTGAACACACCCTGGTTCACAGGTAAAAAGAACAATGTCCGAGCCCGTTGGGGCCCGGACACCTGTCCAGTGAATCCATGTTTTAATCTAGTTGGGTCGGATCAGCAGTTTCTTCCATTGATCCAGACGGTATAACTGTGTTCTCGCGCGGCTGTACGTGTGGAGAATTTCGATTACCTTGTAACGGAGCGCCATCTTCCTGAGTTTGATTTTCATGCAGGCCCCCTCTCATTGTGGTATGGATCCAAAATAGGCAGTTGAACTTAAAAAGTCAAGGCATGCCAATCGGGAAAAATCCCCTTTACACCCACCGGCACGCAACCTATATTCCAGCCGAAAACACCCCTGTAACCCACACCAATGACCTGGAGGCTTCATGTCCAAGCAGACCCTGAAAAGCAGACTAAAGAACGGCGAAGTCGTGGTTGGACCCTTTGTCAATCTGGCATCGGGCGCACTCATCGAAATTGCCGCGTATGCGGGTTTCGACTTCGTCATTCTCGACACAGAACACGGTCCCCTGGATATTCAAACGACTGAGACACTCTGTCGGGTTGCAGCCGGCGTAGGGATTTCGCCTATCGTACGCGTAAGGGAAAATGACCCCCCCCAGGTGCTCCGAGCGCTGGACATAGGCGCGGAAGGGGTTCAGGTGCCCCAGATTTGCACGGGCGCCGATGCGGAATCTCTGGTGCACTCGGCCAAGTATGCGCCTGAGGGTATGCGGGGCGTATCTCCTTACACTCGGGCAGCACGTTACTTCTCGGATGGCTCGAAAATCTTTGAACGCCTCAATGCCGAATCGATGATCCTTGTCCACGTGGAAGGTACCGAAGGGCTGGAAAATCTCGACGACATCGTCAAGGTGCCCGGCCTGGACGTCATCTTCCTGGGACCGTACGACCTTTCCCAGTCCCTGGGCATACCAGGTCAGGTCAATGACCCGAGGGTTGTGGACCGTATGCGGGAGGCGTCGAAGCAGATCAATGATGCAGGTCTCACGGTTGGCACCTTTGCCGATGGACCGGATTCTGCCAACAAATGGATCGAGGCGGGCGTCAGGTATATCTCTATGTCTGTCGATACGGGGATCTATCTGGACGGATGTAAGCGGATGCTGGGTGAAGTCAAGAAAGGGTGATCCCGCACAGACTACCTATGAACCCCGGCTCTGCAATGCCATACCTGAAAGAAAAGAGCGAAGCGGTGTCCTCACAGCAGCACATAGACTCAACCTGATCGCCGAGGCTATTTACATCACCGTTTTCGGCGCCACCCAGACAGAAGACGGGGGACGATTCTTACGAATCGTCCCCCGTCTTCTGTCTATCCCGGCCGGATCAGTTATCTTCGTCGCCGCCCACCGGAAGATCTTCGCTGGAGACTGTACGGCGTCTCGGACGCTCAACAAACGCGTTGGTCCGCTCTCGCTTCTCCTGGCACTCGATTGTGTAGCGCGCGGTGGGCAGGGCTTCAAGTCGAGGATCGGAAATCAGTTCTCCGGAGTCTTCACATATGCCATACGAGCCGTCTACGATTTTTGTCAATGCGTGATCGAGTTCCGTCAGCTCAACACGTTCGTTGTTGCCCAGTGTGGACATCAGTTCCAGAGAAGACGCATATCCGGCCATATCCAGTGGATCGGCGGAATGATCTGCGCGGAGCTCGGTGATGTCCTCGTCCTGATTGAGGGCCTGTTTGAGCAGCTTCTTTTTCCGTTCAGTTAGCAGCTTCTCATAATGGGCCAGCTTCTTCTTGTTCAGTTTCTTGGCCATATGTTACCTCGACCTCCTATGTCCCAGGCAAGATGGGGTAATTCCTATATATATCGGTCGGACGTTCCCATTCTTCATATATCTGACAGAAATGCAAAAAACCGATACCGCCCCTTTGGGACCTGTATCGGCCTCCCGGCCCCTATCCCCACTGCCACGTTTTGCATTGAACTGATATTTCAGGGGCTAAGTTTAGGATAGATCAAACCGAATGTCAAGCCCCAACAGGTAGAATTATCCCGGTGCGATACCCCTTTACCCCTTCGAGGAATCGGTTAACAACCTGGTGTCAAAAATAAACTTAAGTCCTATTAGTATGTTGACATAGCGGACCAAATGTCTTAATTAAATGAGTTAAACATCTCTAACGAACTTTGATTGTGGAGGGTAAAATGGCGGTAACTCAGTCCGGCCGTGTGTGGGTGTTCGCAATTCTGGCTCTAATTCTGGTAGGTCTTGTCGCCCTGTACCGCGGCGCGGAAGAAAAGCCTGGACTGGCTCCTGAAGCCACCCAAACTGAAGCGCAAAGCGATGTGATGCTGGATTCGGTAAAGGTCCTGTCCTGGGAATGGCGTGAAGACAAGTCGGGTTCTCTCTACGCGGTCTGGGGAATGATCAAGAACGAAAGTTCCCGCGAACTGAATCGGGTGGTCCTTCAGTTGAGAACCGTCGACGAGGACTCGAACACAATATCACGGTACTCCATCAAAGCAATGAATCTACCACCGCTGAGCACCAAACCCTTCCGGGAGGACGTGCCTCGAACGGGAAGGGAGCACAAAGGATTTATGACCGTCCTCAAGATCGTGCGCTGATTCACGCCACATCGCGCGAGGGACACCACTTCCCAATTTCGCAGGAAGGACAATCCGGTGACCGGGCCGTACACGTTGCTCGCCCGTGCCGGATCAACAGATGTGAAAACATCACCCAATCCTTCTTCGCCACGCGATCACCCAGGTCCTTCTCCACCTTCACGGGGTCCTGATTCTCCGTCAGCGCCAAACGCCTCGAAATCCTCCCCACGTGGGTATCCACCACCACACCTGAGGCGATCCCGAATGCGTTACCCATAACCACATTCGCCGTCTTCCTGCCTACGCCGTCCAGCGCCACCAGATCATCCATTGATTCCGGAACGACCCCTCCATACAGCGCCACCAGTTTTCCGCAGCACGCCTTGATATTTTTCGCCTTGTTTCGAAAAAATCCCGTGGAGTGGATCATCTCCTCGAGATCTTCCACGGGCGCGTCGGCGAAATTCTCGGCCGTTTTGTAAACCTTGAACAACTCCGCTGTCACCATATTCACGCGTTCGTCAGTACATTGTGCCGAAAGGATCGTGGCGATCAGGAGCTGCAGCGGGTTCTCGAAGGTCAGGGAACACTCCGCCTCCGGAAAAATCTCCTTGAGTTTGGCCACCACCTTGCGGGTCCTCACCCTGTCCGCCTTGACCTCCGGATCCAGAGTCTCCTTCTTCGCCTTCGCAGATCGCTTTTTGGCCAACCCGTCCTCCCGATTGTTCCACAGTGAAACTCGATTCCCCTGCGCCCAATCATTCCGGAACGCACTCCTTCCAGGCGAACCATCAACCTATCCCGTCTTGTTGATCTGTTCGACAAACGCATCTAGGGACAACGTATTCAGCACGTGAGCGGCGGTCAGACCGCCCTTTCGAGCGATCCCCACACCAAAGTTCATCTGCTCCAGCCCATCCGTACTGTGCGCATCCGTATTGATCGCGATCATCACCCCCTGTGCCCTGGCGTGGGCGAGGTGACGCCAGTCGATATCGAGGCGCCTGGGGTTCGCGTTCACTTCTACGGAAGTCCCGGTCTCGGCGGCCGCATCCAGCACAGCGCGAAGATCCAGAGGATATCCGTCACGCGACAACAGCAGGCGGCCTGTGGGATGACCCAGAATGTGCACATTGGGATTTCTCACCGCCTTCACCATTCGTTCCGTAGCCTCCTGCTCCGTCATCCCGAACCGGGAATGCACCGAGGCCACCACCAGTTCGAACTCTGCCAGGAAGGGATCTTCAAAATCCAGATCACCCTCCGACATAATGTCCACCTCGATCCCTTTCAGAATCCGGATACCGTCCAGTTCCCCATTCACCTGATCGATCTCTTCCCACTGCTTCCGTACGCGCTCCTCTGTCAAGCCGCCCGCATAGGCGGCCGCCCGGCTGTGGTCACAGATTCCGATATAGGTATGACCCAGTGCCTTCGCGGCCTTCGCCATTGCCTCCACACTGGCCCGACCATCGCTGTAGCTGGTATGCACGTGAAGCGTCCCTATAAGGTCTTCCTCGGTCACCAGAGGATCGAACGGGCCACCTTCCGCCTGCTCGATCTCTCCCAGGCCTTCCCTCAACTCCGGCGGAATGAACGCCAGCCCCAGGGCCTTGAAAATCTCTTCCTCATCCTTGCAGGCGACCTCGCCGTCGTCACCGGACAGGCCATACTCATTCATCTTGAGTCCGCGGCCCTTCGCCCGGGCGCGCATCTGGGTATTGTGCTCCTTGCTCCCTGTGAAATGGTGCAGGGTGAACGGAAACACCTCATCCTTCACCATCCGCAGGTCTGCACTCATACCGGACTTGAGGATCACACTCACCTTCGTCTCCCCCTGCCCCGTCACCTCTCTCACCTGATCGTAATTCGCAAACGCCTCGCCCAGAGCCGCCGGATCGTCCGTACTGGCCACCACATCGACATCCTTCGTCGTCTCACATCTGCGGCGAATACTTCCTGTAACCTCCACACGGATCACCCCGGCCTGTGCTTCCAGAAATCCCTCGATCTGCCCGGCTTCGGCCAGGGCGGTGTCCGCCAGAAACCGGCCACGATGTTCCTGGAGGAAGGCGATCCCCTGGAGCACCTTCTCCGCTGTCTTCTTACCGAACCCGCTCAGCTTCTCCACCTCGCCGGCTTCACACGCCTTCGCCAGAGCGTCCACATCGGAAATCTGCATCTCTTCATACAGGGCCCTCACCTTCTTCGC
The DNA here is from genome assembly GCA_963694355.1 of Latescibacteria bacterium UBA2968. Classification (GTDB taxonomy): domain Bacteria; phylum Latescibacterota; class UBA2968; order UBA2968. The sequence goes on from CAVOEZ010000061.1 coordinate 10,318, forward strand.
GCCAAGCCCCGGCACCTCCATCATCTCCAGCAGACCCTCCGGAACCGAAGCCTTCAGGTTTTCTAGCGCCTCCATCTTACCTGTCGAAATCAGCTCTGTAATTCCGGCGGCCAGCCCCTTGCCGATCCCCTTCACCGAATCCAGTTCACCCTTCTCAGCGAGCTCCTTGATGGACTCCTCCATCGTCTCGATCCGCCTTGCGGCATTGGCATATGCCCGTGTCCGGAAGGCGTTCTCGCCCTTGAGATCCATCAGGGTCACCATCTCTTCAAGTACGTCTGCTACTGCGCGATTGTCCACGTTACGCCCTCAATGTTTATCCGTAAGTGTACGCCCTGAGCTCATTCTGCCTGCTGAACGCGTGTCTCACCCACATCATCCATCAGCCGGTTATTCTTTGCGATATTGATCGGCGTCTGGATCAGCGCAATCATATTCACCACCAGGGTCAGAATCGCCATTCCTTCGTGCAAATAAGAAAAGAAAGACCTGCCAGCCTCCTGTGCGGGCCTCAACAAATCTGCGTGTGCGCCGCCACCGATCATTGCTGTCCCCATCACCAGGAGCGTCCCGAATGTCAGCATATAGAAAAACTGACCTTTGAATGCGCGCGCACGCCTCAGAAACTCGGTATCCAGATTTCGTTCCTTGACCTCCTGCTTGACCGCCTGACCCGTACCCATAAAGTAGAACATCGTGGTCGTGTGGGTCAGCACCGTCAAGAATGAGGTAATCAGCCCCACCTTCACGTGCGTACCGAGCGTCATATCCAGAAGCCCGTAGTGAATACCGTAGCCCATCACAAAACTGACCAACAACATCGGGACATTGACAACCAACATTCCCATAATCGCCGCTTGCATAGTTGACGCCTTAACCCCTTCGGAAGCCCCCGGCTCCATCTCTGTCTCACCCACCCCGG